>JBKHAU010000232.1:0-4964 GCA_046542725.1 Opitutales bacterium | reverse complement strand
GATGGAAGCCGAGGTCGCCAAAGCGACTCGGCGCCTTGCCTCCCAGGGGCATGAGCTGAGCTCCCGCGCGGCGGAGGATCGCGCTGCGATCGAAGGCATCCTCGCGCGCGTCGAGGAAGCCGCGGTGGAGGCGGGCCGGAGTGAAGACGCGGTTGCCCACCTCGTGGCCTCCCTCGACGAGGAGCTGGACCGCATCCCGTACGGGGTCCAGCAGGAGGACATCACGCGCCAGCGTCTCGAGCACATCGCCCGAGCGGTCGAGCAACTGGCGCAGGGCTGCCGCCGTCGGGGGTTTCGCCGGCGCGCCCGCGAGATGCATCTCGTGAGCGAGGTGCAGGTGCGCCAGCTCGAGGCCATCGAGCGTGACCTGGAGCAGGCGGGACAGGCCATCGTCGACGGATTGCAGCGGGTGGAGGCGGCCCGGGCCGACCACGGTGTGCTCAATCCCGGTGCGCTGGGCAGCGGCGCGCGTGAACTGGAAGAGGTCGTGCAGCGCCTCGCCGACGGGCATGACAACATGCGCCAAACTTTTGCCGCGGGACTGGCCGCTCTTCGGGAGGCCGTTAACGAGACCCGGCGGTTCGCCGGGACGACTTCCACCTCCACCGCCGCGATGCGTCGTTTCTCCGCCGATCTGCAGCTGATGGGGCTCAATGCCCTTGTCCAGGCGGTCCAGGCGGGACGGGGCGGTCTCGAAGTCCTCTCCGGTGAGGCCTCCCGTCTGTCCGCCGAGGCGGGCAACGCCATTCGCGAGATCGATACCCGCTTCCATGCCGCCTCGGAGGCTCTCAGCAAGGCTCTCTCACCTGCTGCAGCCGCTCTCGAGGAGCTGGAACCAGCGCTGGTTTCAGGTGCCGAGCGCGCCACCCGGACGCCCCTCGAGGCCGCTTTGAGGGACCAACGCGACACCCTCGCCGAGGTCACCCGCCTCGTACACCAGGTGGAGGAGTGCGCTGAGGCCCTGCGTCCCTGGGGGACCTCCCCGGCCTTCGACCGTTCCGCCTTCAGCCGCTGTCTTGCGGCGCTGCGGAGGGTCGCGGACTGCACCCACCGCCATGCCCGGCGAACAGGCCGGCGGCGTGACGGCACCGGGGTGGAGCAACACTATACGATGGAGGCAGAGAGGTCGCTGCATGCCGCGGTGTTGACGCGGCTCACTGGCTCCGCGCCGACCCCCGCGCCGCGGACAAAGGGTCCCTCCGCGTCTGTCGGCGAGCCCCCTGGCGCCACCGCGGCGGCGAACGAAGCGCACTCCGGACACGACAACATCGAGTTTTTCTAGGCCACCCATGGACGATCCATCCACTTCTCCCGATCCCTCCGCCGTGCTCCGCATCGACGGTTCGTTTCACCTCCACACCGTCGCTGAGTGGCACGGGCGCCTCGTTTCCCACCTCGCCGCGACGGGCGCGCTCACGCTCGACCTCTCCGCTGCGACCGAGGTCGACACCTGCGCCGTGCAACTCCTTCTCGCCGCCCGTCGTTCGGCGTGGGAGGCCGGCGCTTCCTTCGCCCTGCAGGAGCCAGGTGAAGACCTCGCCCGCGCCTGTGCCGACATCGGTGTCTCCCTCCTCAACGACCTCTCCCCCCTTTCATGAAAACAATCCTGACCGTAGACGACTCCCTCAGCGTGCGCCAAATGGTGGGCCTTGCCCTGCGCCAGATGGGCCACGAGACGATCGAGGCAGCCGATGGGGCCGAGGCCCTCCAGCGCTTCGCTGTCCAGCCCGTGCATATGGTCATCACCGACCTCAACATGCCGCGGCTCAACGGCATCGAGCTGGTGCGCCGACTGCGCGCCTCGCCCGCGGGCCGGCTCATTCCCATCGTCATGCTCACGACCGAGTCGCAGCCGGAGATGAAGCAGCAGGGCAAGGCGGCCGGGGCCACCGGCTGGATCGTGAAGCCCTTCACCCGCGAACAGCTCACCCTCGTCGTGAAACGCCTCCTGCGCTGAGCGCCCCTCTTCCCATGAGCCAGCCCGACCCCGCCCAGACCTTCCTCCTCGAGGCCGATGACCTTCTCGCCGAAATCGAGGAGACCGCGATCGCCCTCGATCCCGCCGCCCCCGATGCGGAAGCGGTCAACAAGCTGTTCCGCCAGTTCCACACGATCAAGGGCTCGGGAGCAATCTTCGGCTTCGAGCGCGTGGCGGCGTTCACCCACCACGTCGAGACCGCCCTCGACGCGGTGCGCAGTGGTCGCCTGGGCGTCACGGCGGACCTGCTTCGCCTCCTCCTCGCGGCCGCGGATCAGATTCGCGCGCTCCTTCTCGCCTCCCCCGCGGGACCGATCGAAGGCGAAGCAGCCCACCTCATGGAGAGCCTTGGGGCGCTCACGGAGAGTGAATCCGCCTCGCCGCCTACGCCTCGCCGGGAAGTCTCCCCGGGCGGTGACGAGCGCTGGCGGATCCGTTTTCGCCCCGCTCCCGGCGTCACGGCCCAAGGGCTCGATCCGGCCGCTTTGCTCGATGAGCTGCGTCTCCTCGGCGAGTGCGTTGTGCGCCTCGACGCTACGGCGGTGCCGGCCCTCGGGCAACTCGACCCTGAGCAGTGCCACCTCGCGTGGGAAATCGAGCTCACGACGGACAAGGGGCGCAACGCGATCGAGGACACCTTCATCTTTGTGGCCGACGAGAGCGAGCTCGAGATCACCTCCCTCGGTCCTGCCTCCGCCGCGCCTTCCGCTGCTTCTTCGGCTGCCTCTTCCGCGAATCATCCCGCCTCCTCTGCTGCCGGCCTCCTCGATTCCACCGTGCGGGTCGGCTCCACCAAGCTCGATCGGCTCGTCCACCTCGTTGGCGAACTCGTGATGAATCAGTCGCGCCTCACCCAGGTGGCGGCGCGTCTCCGCGACAGCGAACTGGCCGCCCCAGTGGAGGAGATCGAGCGCCTTGTCGCCGAGCTGCGCGACGGGGTCCTCGACATCCGCATGATGCCGATCGGCTCGACCTTCCGGCGTTTCAAGCGCCTCGTGCATGATCTCTCGAGCGAACTGGGCAAGGAGGTCGACCTCGTCACCGAAGGCGCTGAGACGGAAGTGGACAAGACGGTCCTCGACCAGCTCGCCGACCCCCTCACCCACCTCATCCGCAACAGCCTCGACCACGCCATCGAGGAGCCCGCCGCGCGCGCCGCGGACGGCAAAGCACGCACCGGGCGCATCCGCCTCGCGGCCGCCCACGAAGGCTCCCAAGTGGTCATCACGATCACCGACGACGGCCGCGGCCTCGACGCTGCCGCGATCCGCGCAAAGGCGGTTGAGAAGGGGCTCATCGCGGCCGATGCGGTCCTCGGGGACCGGGAGATCTTCAACCTGATTTTCCTTCCCGGATTCTCCACCGCGCGGGCGCTGACGAGTGTCTCCGGGCGCGGCGTGGGGATGGATGCGGTGCGGCGTCAGATCGAGGCTCTGCGTGGGACGATCGAGCTCGAGAGCCGGGCAGGGGAGGGCACCACGGTGCGCCTCCGCTTGCCCCTCACTCTCGCCATCATCGACGGCATGCTCGTGCAACTGGGCACGGACCGTTTCATCGTGCCGATGGCGGCGGTGGCCGAGAACGTCGAACTCACGCGCGCGGAGCGCGAAGGCAAAAACGGGCGCAACGTCGTGCCCGTGCGCGGCGAGCTCGTCCCCTATATTCGCCTGCGTGAGTATTTCGGCACCCCGGGCGAGAGCCCCGAGATCGAAAAGGTCGTCATCGCCCGCTGGCAGGGCCAGCGCGTCGGGCTCGTCGTCGATCGCATCCTCGGCAGCCACCAGACTGTCATCCAGTCGCTCGGGCGCCTCTATCGCGGCATCCGCGTGTGCTCCGGGGCGACCATCATGGGTGATGGGGGCGTCGCTCTCATTTTCGCCCTCGACGGCCTCGTCGAACTGGCCGCGCGGAGCGGCGATCTCCTGCCCGAGGGCGGGACACGGCGCAGCGCCTGAGCAAGGCAGCGCTCCCAATTTCCTCTTTTTCAACATCACCTGAACACAGAACCATGAAGAATCTGAAAATCGGAACCCGTGTCGCCCTGGGCTTTGCCGCGGTCATCACCGTCGTCCTCGTCCTCGCCGGCTACACCTTCCTTCAACTCGGTGCAATCGAGAGTCGCACCACGACGATCGTCGATGCCGCTGTCCCGAGTATTTTCCGTATGGGAAATCTGGAGACGCGCGCACGGGAAAACAACGCCCTCCTCTACCGTCATATCCTCTCCGGTGACGCCGAGCGCATGGCGCGGATCGAAGCCGTCATGCGCGAGAACCTCACGGCGAATGCCGAGGCCGTGCAGGAATACGAGCAGTTCATCCTCGACGCGCGCGACGGAGAGCTCTTTCGCGCCATGCGGGAAGCGCGGGGGCCCTATGAGGAGGTGCGTGAGGGCGTGCTCCGACTGAGCCGCGAACTGCGCGCAGACGACGCCATCGCACTCGTGCGTGAGCAGCTCGATCCGGCCTTCGATACCTACATGGCGCGCATCAACGAGCTCGTGCGGTACAATCGCGACAGCGCCTTCGGCGCCGGCGGGCAGGCGCGCGCCGCAGTCTCCGCCGCCAACATCGGGATCAGTGTGGCGATCACGGTGGTCATCCTGGCGACCATCTGTATCGCTTTTTTTATTACGCTGAGTATCACCCGGCCGCTCCGCGGCGCGATGGACTTTTGCCGCACGGTGGCCGATGGCGACCTCACACGCGCGGTCGACGACGATCGCAAGGATGAGATCGGTGAGCTCAACAAGACGATGAACCGGATGGTGCAGAAGCTGCGCGCGGTCGTCGGTGAGGTGGGCAGTGCGGCGGCCAATGTGGCCTCCGGCAGCGAGGAGATGAGCGCCACCGCACAGAGTCTTTCCGAGGGTGCGACCGAACAGGCTTCCTCGGCCGAGGAATGCACCTCGTCGATGGAGGAGATGAGCTCGAGCATCCAGCAGAACTCGGACAATGCGCGACAGACCGATGCCATCGCGACAAAG
>JBKHAU010000231.1:0-4966 GCA_046542725.1 Opitutales bacterium | reverse complement strand
GCGCGCGGAGACCATCGAGGCGTCCATCCGCTCGAGGTTGAGCAAGAGGTCGAGGAGTTCGAGCGAGCTTTCGGAGGACAGCGCCAACTCGCGCAGGAAGCGCTGCAAGTCCTCCGCCGAAAGGTCGGAAGACGTCTCGGCGACCTCGGAAACCGTCACGACCGAAGCGAGCGGACTGCGCAGATCGTGGGCGACGATGGAGAGCAGTTCGCGCCGTTCGAAGACGAGCTGCTCGAGGCGACGGTTGGCGGCCGAAAGCTGCGCGTTGTCTTCCTCCAGCCGCGTCCGTCGCGCTTCGTCGAGTTCCTGCAGGTGGCGCTCCTGGAGCGAGTCGAGCCGCAGGCGAAGAAAGCTCAGCTGGTTGCGGGTGCGCTCGGCAAAGGTTTCCCGCACGCACTCGAGGGCCCGACGCAGGTGCGCGAGCGCTTCGGCGGCGTCCCCCTCCGCTTCGGCGACGGCCGCCAGACCGCGATGCACCCGCTCGAAGAGTTCGATATATCCGGTCGCCTCGGCCATTGCTTGGCCGCGCTCGAAACTCGCTCGCGCCCCGGCCTGATCGCCTGCCGCATGAAGCACTTCGCCATACGCGACCTCGAGCTTGGCGAGGTCCCGCTGGTCACCGATCGCTTCGAGGATCGAGCGTGCCTCGGCGAGGAACGGAAGCGCGCGCGTGGCGTCTCCGCTCTGCGCGAGGGCTTCCCCCATCCCGGTCAAGGCGCTCGCGAGAATCGCCCTGTTTCCCAACTCCACGGCCCGCCGGCGCCCCTCCTCGAAGTGCGCCGCGGCTTCCGTCGCCGCCTCCTGCGAAAGGCGGACATAACCCAGCAGCACTGCACACTCTCCCGCCAGCCGGGTCCCGTGCTCCTGTCCCTGGATCATCGCGGAGGCACGCTCGAGCAGTTCCACACTCACCTCGTGGTTCCCCAGTTGATGATGGTCGAAGGCGGTGTTGAGGAGCAACCGGGCAAAGAGGTTGGGCTCCCTCTCCGGCGAAACGTGCTCGAGGGCGCGCTCATGGAGGTTCACGGCGGAGCCATAGTCACCCCGGTCGCCGTGGAGATTCGCCTGGTTGATGTAGGCGCGAGTCAGGCCGGCGGCGTCTCCCGTCCGCTCCCACAAGCGCTCCGCCTCACGAAAACAGACTTGCGCCTGCTCCTGGTGGCCCTGGTGGCGATGCACGATGCCGCGAAGATTGTAGGCGCCCGCAAGGGCAGCCGGCGCAAGGGCCGCGCTCGGGGGGTCCATGAGGGGGTCGAGCATCTCGGCCGCCTCGCCCCAGCGCCCGAGCTTCGCGAGGACCGTTCCGTGCGCGAGGCGAAGCCGCTCCTCCGGCCGCCGGCCCACGGGCTCCGCACCCCCCTCGCCACTCCACCAGCCCTCGATCACTTCCCGAATCGCGTCGAGGTCACGATCCGATGCGACCGCGCGTTCCAATGCCTCGATTTGCTCCGCCCAGGTGGGACGGGAAAGCGCGCGCGAGAGGTCGTTTGAGAGTGCCTTCACAAGATGTTTTTGGCGTCTGTCGCCGGATCATCGGCGCACCATGTTTCGCCCTTCGATCGAGACAGCTGGTGCCGAGCGAACGGGCCGATGCCAATCCACGTACCGTCCCAGCGCGAGCGCAATTACACCGCGGGGGCGTTTTCACTCACGATTCATCGTGGGCTCGGGTCCTCCTGCTCCTTGACTGGGGGGTGTCCTCCACTACTGCATGAGAACTAACGGCTTATTGATCTCAAGGGGTCCACGCCGCCCCCTGCGCCTTCCCTGCAGTCAACACGCGGAAGGGGCGCAAGCCTCAGCCCGGGACGATTTCCCTTGATTTCTTCGCCGTAAGATTTGCGAATTGGAATTATTCCAATTAACCAAAGGCCTATCGCATGAGTTTATTGCCCGACATTGCCAAGGAAGCGCTTGAGGATGCCCTCGCTCGGCAGGGCCTGCGGTCGACCCGACAGCGCGAACATGTCTTCGGCGTGCTCCTCCACAAGCGCGACCACCCGACGGCCGACGAAGTCCACGCCCGCGTCCGCCGCGACATGCCGACGATCTCCCTCGCCACCGTTTACAACTGCCTCGAAACCCTCGTCACCTGCGGCCTCGTGCGAGCCGTCAACTACGAGCGCGAACCGACCCGCTTTTGCCCCAACCTCGTGCCCCACGCCCATTTTCAGGACCGCTCGACCGGCCGGGTCTATGACATCGACCTGCCCCCCGAACTTCTCGAGCAACTCCGCACCCTCGTCCCGGAGAACCTCGAGGCCGAGAGTGTCGAACTCTACTTTCACGGTCACCAGCGGCGGGAATCCTCGCTTTCCTGAACTTCTTTCCTCCAACCACTTCACACCACAATGAGCACGCTCGACATCAAGCATCTGAACGTCGCGATCGGCGACACGCCGATCCTCAAGGACTTCTCCCTCACCCTGCCGAAGGGCGAGGTGCATGCCATCATGGGCCCCAACGGCACCGGCAAGAGCACCCTCGCCAAGGCCCTTGCCGGGCACGAGGACTACGAGATCACACAGGGTGAAGTCCTCCTCGACGGAACCAACATCGTCGGCATGGAACCCGACGAAATCTCGCGCGAGGGCCTCTTCATGGCCTTTCAATACCCGAGCGAGATCCCCGGCGTCTCCATCGCCAACTTCATCCGCGCGGCCCTCACCGCTCGCCTCGAAGAGGGTCAGAAGCTCAACGCGGCCGCCTTCTACAAGGAACTCTACGCCCAGATGGATGCGCTCAAGATCCCGCGCGAGTTCACCAGCCGCGCGGTCAACGAGGGATTCTCCGGGGGCGAAAAGAAGCGCGCCGAGATCCTCCAGATGGCGATGCTCAAGCCCTCCTACGCGGTCCTCGACGAGACCGACTCGGGCCTCGACATCGATGCGCTCAAGATCGTTGCCGAGGGCGTCAACGCGATGCGCGGGGGCGAGCTCGGCATCCTCCTCATCACGCACTACCAGCGCCTCCTCAACTACATCACCCCGGACAAGGTCCATGTCATGTATGACGGACGCATCGTGCAGAGCGGCGGTCCGGAACTCGCCCATGAACTCGAGGAAAAGGGCTACGACTTCATCAAGGAACTGGTCGCCACGCCGACCGCCTGAACCTCCCACCTCCACCTTTACGAAAGGAGCCTCCCATGGCCACCACTCCCGACCTCACCAAGATCCGCGACGACAGCGGCAATTTCTCCTACGACGTCAACTACGAGTTCGATGCCGGCGTCGGACTCGACGAGACGACGATCAACTACATCTGCGACGTCAAGGGCGAGGCCGAATGGGTGCGCGAATTTCGCATGCGCGCGCTCAAGGTCTTCCAAGACAAGCCCCAGCCCACCCACTGGGCCTCGAAGGCGCTCGAGTCGATCGACTTCAGCAAAATCCGCTACTACCTCTCGAAGGGGCAGAAAGCGACCCGCTCCTGGGACGAAGTGCCACAGGAGGTGAAGGACACCTTCGAGCGCCTCGGCATCCCCGAAAAGGAGCGCGCCTACCTTGCCGGCGTCGAAGCACAGTTCGACAGCGAGGCGAGCTACTCCAACATGAAGGAGGAACTCTCCAAGCAAGGCGTCCTCTTCGTCGGTCCGACCGAGGGCCTGGGCGAGCATGAGGAGGTCTTCCGCAAGTGGTTCGGCAAGGTCATCCCCATCGGGGACAACAAGTATTCAGCCCTCAACAGTGCGGTCTTCTCCGGCGGCTCCTTCATCTACGTGCCCCCCGGCGTAAAGGTGAAGCAGCCCCTCCAAGCCTATTTCCGCATCAACGCGGAGAACTTCGGCCAGTTCGAGCGCACGCTCATCATCGCCGATGAAGGCGCCGAGGTGACTTATATGGAAGGCTGCACCGCGCCTCAGTTCGAATCCAGCACACTGCACAGCGCGGTCGTCGAACTGGTCGCCCTGAAAGGCGCCAAGATCCAATACATCACCGTCCAGAACTGGTCGGCCAACGTCTTCAACCTCGTCACCAAGCGCGGCCTCGCGATGGAAGACGCGGAGGTGAAGTGGATCGACTGCAATATCGGCAGCAAGCTGACGATGAAATACCCCGGCGTCATCATGCGCGGCGCGCGCGCCCGCGGCGAAGTCATGTCGATCGCCCTCGCCCACGACGGCCAGCACCAGGACACCGGCGCGAAGATGGTCCACGCGGCGGACAACACGACCTCCAACATCATCTCCAAGTCGATCTCCATCGGCGAAGGGCGCTCGACCTACCGCGGGGTCGTGGCCATGCCGAAGCACCTCAAGGGGTGTAAGAACAACACCGAGTGCGACGCCCTCCTCATCAACACCAACAGTCGCACGGACACCTACCCGGCGATCACCGTGAAGGGGCAGCAAAACACCACCCAGCACGAGGCCAGCGTCTCGAAGGTCAGCGCCGAGCAGATCTTCTACATGATGCAACGCGGCCTGAGCGAGGGCGAAGCCATGAGCCTCGCGGTGAACGGCTTCGTCAACGACCTCATCCGCGAGTTCCCGATGGAATACTCCGTCGAGCTGAAGCGACTCATCGACCTCGAGATGGAAGGTTCGGTCGGTTAACCTCGAGCGATTTGTATCAAAATGTCCGATACCGTCATGTCCCCTCCCTCCTCGAACTTCGAGGCCGCCTTTCAGGAGCGCGTCGCACAAAACGAACTGCTTCCGGAGTGGTTTCGTGAGAAGCAGGCGCAAGCCTGGCAGGCCTACCTGAGCCTGCCCACACCCGGGCGCTTCGACGAAAACTGGCGCTTCTCCAACCTGAAGCCGATTCGCGAAATCGAAAGCTACACGCCCACCACGCTCCAAGGGGTGGAAGCAGAAGAGCTCGTCGAGCGCTCCTCGCGCCTGCGCGAGGTCTCCGGCCGCTTCGTTTTCGTCGACGACAATCTCGCCGCACCGCGCTACCTCGATCCGGAGGTCGAGAAGCAGGGGGTCATCTTCACCACCCTCTTCGACGCCTTCCACCAG
>JBKHAU010000230.1:0-4978 GCA_046542725.1 Opitutales bacterium | reverse complement strand
CCAGGATACCAGAAGTAGCGCGCCGTGGCGTCGCCGCCGGCGAGGTCGATGACGGCGAAAAAGGGCTGCCCCGGCGTCTCCGTGCGCAACGTCGCGAGAACCGTGTCACCTGCGAGCGCGCAGAGCGCGGAGACCGGGCGTTGGGACTTCGTGGGCAAGGCGGCGAAGCGGCCCGTCCCGGGCTCGAGGACCGAGAGCTGTCCGCCCCGTCGCTGCACCACGCGCCCATTGACCACGGTGAGGGTGCTGAGCGGTCCGCGCCCGGTGGCCGGCTTCAGCTGGCTGATCTCACGCAGTCGAAAGCCGCCATCGCCCTCCTCGCGGGGGCGGAGGCGAAGACGATGCACCGATCCGTCGCGCAGGACGTAGTGGTAGGCTCCGTCGATGTGCACCGCATCGTCGGTTGGAGCGGGCAGATCGACGAGCGGCTCGATGAAGGCTTGCTCTGCTTCGGGCGGGAAATGGGCCAGGTGAATCTGGTTCGCACCAAAGAGAATGAACCACCCCTCTTCCTCGTCGACCGAGAGGATGCGGAGAAAGTCATCGTCCACCGCGGCATCGGGGGGTGTTCCCGGGGTGCCCGCATTCGAAATGAATCCGCGTGAGGTGAGGACGATCCGCTCGCCCACGCTGATGGAGTCAAACACGAGTTCGTTGTCCGAGGTCAGGCGGCCAAGCGGAGTGCCCTCCGGATCGATCCTGAAGATGTGCGCCACGGCGCTGGCGAAGACCCGGCCCTCATCGAGGCGCAAGGCGGTCACCGGCACGTTGCGCTCCAGCCAGCGCCAGACTCGCCCGGGGTGTTCCCAGCGATAAAGCCCCTGGCTGGTATTCAGCCAAAGGTTGCCCGAGGGGTCGAAGGCACGGCCCCACAGCTGGTTTTCCGCCATGCCCGTCGACAGTTCGGGCAGTCCGAGCTCGATGGGCTCGAGTGCCTCCGGAGGGTAGACCATGAACCCTGAGGAAAAGCTGGTGATGAGCTTCCATCCCGCGGGAGAGGTGAGCGTGCCAGTGTACCAGCCTTCCCGCAGAAAGGCGTCCAATGCCTTCGAGGGGACCACCTCGGTGGCTTCGGCGGTCGAGCGAAAGCGGCCATCGAGCGTCACGCCCTCCACCGCGTTCGCCTCCTGCGAAAACCACATCACGCGGCCCTCCACCCCGGGAAAGACGAGGCGCTGCGCCCCCGCCCCGTCCGGGGTGAGGCGCAGGACGGTGCCGTCCTCCTCGCCGACGTGCCACGCGCCTTCGCTCAGAAAGGGAAAGACGGCGGGATAGCCCGAGGCATAGAGTCGGCGCGTCTCCTCTTCGGTCCAGTGCCAGATCTCCCCCCCGACGACGAAAAACATCCCGGGGAAAGCGGGCAATTTCGCGGCGGCGCGGGGCGGGGCGCTTTCGGTCCGCTTCGCGAAGGACTCCAGCCACTGAAGCGGGCCAAAGCCGCCGGCGGTGCGTTCGGCATAGGCCACGGAGGTGAGATCGGCGATCCACAGGCGCTCGTCGGTCAGCGCGAGCGTGGCCATCTCCGCCTCGTTGACAAGCGTCGCCCATCGCTCGCCGTCGTAGCGGCGGACGGCGGAGTCGGCAAAAAGCAGCCGGCCATCCTCGTCGAAGAGTGGAACGCTGCGGTTGCCGATCGGCCGCTCCAGAACTTCGACCGGGGCATACTGCGGACGGGCCCCGAGCGAGACCGCGTCCCACCACGACGCGGAGGCCGCCTGCGCTTCGAGGAGGGGTGCGGCCACCAGAATTAAGGTGGCGAGGATCCCGGATTGGAGTGTGGAGAACACCTTATTTTGGGTGCGTGAGGAAAGGGACGAGTGACCCACCGTCAAGGTATACTCGGCTCCAATATGAAGCATAGCACAAAACGTTTCCTCTCCTCCGTTCTCGCCACCCTGCTCCTTTCCTCAGGGTTTACCCACGCGGCCGCCCGGCTCGACGCCTCGAGTCCCTCGGCGACCTGCGGCACCGAGGTGCTCAACGCCGCGCTCGGGCAGGAGCGCGACTTCAACACCGGCATGCCCTGCGAGAAGATCCGTCGGGTCGAAGCCGGGGCGGACTTTAACACCGGCATGCCCTGTGAGAAGATCCGCTAAGCCTGCCGCCTGACCTGCGCTGGGCGCTCCCGCCTGCCCGGCCTCCCGTCCCTACCTTCACCGTGCTCCAAGCCATTTCCCAATTCGACCCCAGAGCCTGGCTCAGGCGATGTGACCTCAATCTTGCCCCCCTTCGCTACGAGCGCGTTTTGCGGCGGGACGGAGGACCCATCGAGCACCTCGAGCGCATGACGGTGGCGGTGCGCGAAGGGCCGCTGCACAACGTCAATGCCTTCCTCGCCGAGGGGTTGAAGCCGATGAAGGGCGAGGCGACGGATTTCTACTCCAACGCGGATGGAGGCGGGACTCACGCGCTCGAGCTGGTGGCCCGCTTCAAGGCGATCTCCGAAGCGATCGAGCGCTGGGCCTTCTGGGATCGGGTCGAGTCGGCCGGACGCGACCTCTTCGGCTTCGACATCGAGCCGTCGACCACGGGCATGGCGGCCTTTCCCGGGCTGCTGCAGGAGCGGGCGCGGCACACCGCCCGTCTCGAGGCGCTGGAGCGCTTTGCGCTCCTGCACTGGTGGGAGGGCCGACTGCCGCACCGCCTCGAGCGGGGCGTCGAGGGGATGCAGGTGGTCGAGATCCTCCTCCCCACGCGTGAAGCCTGTGCCGTCATCGTCTTCGAGGACGATGTGGCACTCGGGACGCGCCACTACGGCTACGGGGCGGGCGATGACTACGGTAATGCCGTCGCCCGCGCCCATGGCGAAATGATCCGCCACCGGCTCACCGTAGGCCGCTTTGTCCGCCGCTTTCCGGACCCCGCGATGGGGCTCGTGACGCTGCGGCACGGGGACGAGCGACGCTCCTTCTACTTTGCCCTGCGCGAGGGTCGGCAGCTCTTCGACGACCGCCTCGCGGAAGGGCCCTGGGGCGCTCCCGCCCGGCTTCGGCAGGTCTTCGACGGGTGGATCCCCGGTGCCTGGAACCGCTACGCAACGGTCTGGCGCTGTCTTTTCGAACCGCCTTCGGACGATCACCTCGGCGACCGCGGAGACTACTTCTTCTGGTGAGCGGGCTTTGCACACGCGCCATCGGGGTCCCTTCGCCGGGTTTCTCCGCCCTAGTTGCAATCGCCGAGATACAAAGGCGAAACCGCGACCTCGCCCCCCTGAAAGAAGCGCTTCACGGCTTCCGGGTAGAAGCGGATCTCGTCGAGGTGAGCGAGGTCGAGCCAGGCCACGTCGATCTGGTGGTTGTCGATCGTCGTGCCGGGACGGGTGGCATGGGGATCGGCCACGTGGCAGCGAAAGACGTGTTCGAGCTGGTGGAAGTGCTTGTGGCGCCGGTTGAAGGTGTGGTTGGCACCGATGTACTCGCGCACGTAGAGGAGCTGCTCCACCGTGACCTCCACGCCGACTTCCTCGAGGCACTCCCGGCGCACCGTTTCATGGAGTGTTTCCCCATGCTCCTGCCCCCCGCCGGGAAGGATGTAATAAACGCCCTCCTGGTCGCGCATTTTGACCGCCAGCAAGCGGCCCTCGTGGATCACGACGGCGCGGGCGGCGGTGCGGATAGGCTGTCGGGGGGCCGGCATGTGCCCAGGGATGCTGAAACCCTCCAGAGAGAGGACAATCCTTATCCGCGATGGAAGGGGGGCAGACGCCCATGAACCTACCCCGATCTCCCCTATGAGGAACCACGCGACATGAACACCACGCCCCCGCTCTCTTTACCCGTCCATTCCGCTCCCGACGCCTTGGGAGGTGCCTCGGGAGAAACCGCGGTCGCGCCTCTGCGTGCCTTTCTCGCCCTCAGCCCGGTTCGCGGACGCGTCCTTGTCCCGGCCTGCGGAGAGGGTGCCGAAGTCCGGCTCCTCGCCGCGGGCGGTGCCTCCGTGGTGGGCCTCGATGAGCCTTCACCGGCCCTCGCTCGCGCCCGTGTCCTGCCCCGCGTCGGGACAGCGGACTTTCGCGAGGGCCGCTGGCCGCATGCTCCACTGGCGATCGGTGGCCACTTCGACTGGGTCGTCGACTGCGCTTGTTTCCGTCGCCTCCCGCCGGCGCTGCGCCTGCGCTATCTCGATGAGGTGGATCGGGCCCTCACCGCCGGCGGGCGCTTTTTCGCCCTCTTTCTGCTCGGCCCACGCGAAGAAGCCGGCGCCCCCTACGGCATCCTGCCCGACGAATTGGCGACCCTCTTCGCCCGCTTCGACCTCCTCGGCAAGTGGCATGCCGCCGGCACCGACCCCCGCAGCGGCGGCCGTGAGGAGGTGCGCCTCTATCGCAAGGCCTGAGGCGTAAGTAAAAGACCTCGGAACTGTCGCCAACACTCCTTCAGTATATTTTTCCGAACGTTGGCTATTTCACGATTGTGCCTCCTCCTGAAGCAGCCATACTGAGGGCGGGTTAGGTCACTTGAATCTCCGCTATACGCTTCACTGGTCCCTTGCTTGGACACAACCCGACACATGCCATGCCCTCCTCGTCCCTTCTCCTCCTTGCGCGCGCTTGCCTGCTTGTTCTCCCGGCCGCACTGATTGCACAATCGTCCGGCTCGCTTTTCAGTACCAGTCTGGTCACGCCGGCACCGGACGGTTCCCTGCACACGGTCACTCACGTCGTCACCGACACGGTCGTGAGCCTGCCGGGCCTTCCATCCCAGGCGATGATGGCAAAGGGCCGCGAAATCGAGCTGCTGGTTGGGCCGGACGGCGCGTGGCGGCAGTTCGCGGCCGCGTCGCCGGGTGGATCCTCCCGAATTCCAGGCGAGGGAAGTTATCTCGTCGCGGTGTCGTCATCGGGTGCCGAGGTATGGGTCGACGCCGCCTCTGTCCTGATCGCCGGCACGGGATGGGTCTACGACGGTGAAGCGGGGGCCTCCGCCGCGTGGTCAGTCATGAGCCCATCTGGTGAGGTAGTCTGGCATGCGCCCGTTTT
>JBKHAU010000229.1:0-4986 GCA_046542725.1 Opitutales bacterium | reverse complement strand
GGAGAGCTGCGCCTCGGCGTCCTTCAGGGTGAAGTAGCAGTGGCCGCTGGCCTGGCGGCGCAGGTTGGAGAGCTCGCCCAGCACCCAGACTTCGCCCATCGAGCGCTCGAGGAGCTGCTTGATGCGCTGGGTGAGGGCGCCCACGGTGAGGGCGCGGTCGGGGGGCTCAGGGATGAGGTCCATCGGTCGGGGAAAGGCGGGCTTCGGCCGCCCGGTTGGCCGGTTGGCGACGCCAGAGCTGGACGAGCGTCATGGCGAGGACGAGGAGGAACAAGCCAAGCAGCGCGTAGCGCCCGTTGCCCTCGAAGACACTCCCGCCAAGGAGGATATAGGCCCCGCCGATGAAGACATGGGGCGCGAGCGCCCAAAAGAGATAGCGCCCAAAGCTCACCCCGGCGAAGCTCAGGAGGTAGGACTGCACGCAATAGGGCAGGGGCGAGAGGCGGACGGTGAGGGCGATGCCCCGCTCGTTCTCGGGCGTCACCCGCGGCACGCGCAGCCCGCGGCGGGCGAGGATTCGTTCCACGAGCGGCCGGGCGAGACGGGCGCCGAGCGCGTAGGAAAGGGAGGCGTTGGCCGCGAGGCAGGCGAGGGCGGCGAGGAGCGCGAGCGGCACGCTCTCAATGAGCACCGCGATGGTGAGGTAGAAGAGCGTGATGGGCGCTCCCACCGCCGGCAGGAGAGCAAAGGCGAGGAGGTAGAGGGGCAGGGGAATGGCGAGCAGCGCGCCCTCCAACCATTCCCGCAGGAGGACGAGCCAGGCGCCGAGGTCCGCCGCCGAGACCCCGGCCGCGAAGAGCGCGAGGACGGTCAGCGCCCCTCCCGTGAAGCCGAGGAGGGCGGCGGGGAGGAGCCAGCGAAGACGACCGCGAGCAGGCCGGGCGGGTGTCGGCATCGTGTCCAGGGGATGGGATGGGTCGGCCATCATCGGCGCAGGTTGTATTTGAGGATCGCGTAGATCGCGCGCACCCCGTCGCGCCAGCCAATCTTCTTTCCTTCGTGGTAGGTGCGCCCGTAATAGGAGACGCCCACTTCGTAGCAGCGCACGTCGAGTCGCGCGACCTTGGCGGTGAGCTCCGGCTCCACCCCGAAGCGGTCCTCCTCGATCGCGATCTGGTCGAGCACCCCGCGGCGGAAGACCTTGTAGCAACACTCCATGTCGGAGAGGTTGAGATTCGTCAGAAGGTTGGAGAGAAGGGTGAGGAAACGGTTGCCCAGCATGTGCCGGAAAAAGACCACGCGGTGCGGCCCGCCCCCCTGAAAGCGCGAACCGAAGACGACATCCGCCACCCCGTCCTCGATGGGCTGGAGGAGGGCGGGGTAGTCGCGTGGGTCATACTCGAGGTCGGCGTCCTGCACGAGCACGATGTCCTCCGTGGCCGCCGCGAAACCCGTGCGCAGGGCTGCCCCCTTGCCCCGGTTGTGCTCGTGGAGGAAAAGCTGGAAGGGCGCTTCACCGTAGTGCTCCTGAAGGATCTCGCGCGTCCCGTCGGTCGAGCAATCATCCACCAGGATGATCTCCCGCACGTCCACGCTGGCCGCCTGCACGCGGCGCAGGATCTCGTGGATCGTGCTTTTCTCGTTGTAGATCGGAATGACGACGGAGAGGCGCATGGAGGACGGAAAACGGCGCGGGTGAGGGGCGTTCAATCA
This sequence comes from Opitutales bacterium, assembly GCA_046542725.1. Lineage (GTDB taxonomy): Bacteria > Verrucomicrobiota > Verrucomicrobiia > Opitutales > Oceanipulchritudinaceae > CAWVVV01. The sequence goes on along the minus strand of JBKHAU010000229.1, from coordinate 3,333 downwards.
AGTGCCGCCCCTCGCCACGGCGATGATAAAATGGGCGAAAAGACTCGTGCCGGGCGGCCTGCGAGCCGATGGAGGAGGACATGGCGAGCGACTTCCCAGTGACTCCGGCGGACGCTACCGGACGCCGTCTCCGCATCGCGGCGCTGGCGGGTGCCCTGCCGATGGCGGCGGCGACCCTCCTCTCCGCTGGCACGACCGACTTCTACCGCGCGCGCATGCTGCTCGTGCTCCTGCCTTTCGTTGCGATCGTCATGAGCGGCTGGAGCGGGGCGCGGGCTGTCGGGCTGCCTTCGTGGATGCGCTGGGGCGCGGGGCTGGTCTTTGGCGGCTACGCGCTCAGCCTGCTTTTTGCGGGAGTGCATTGGCCGCTGGCTCTTGTGCGCTGCGTGGAGCTGGGCCTGTGGCTCCTGGTCGCGCTCTCCGTTGCCCGTCTCGTCGCGACGGCGCCGCGGTTGGGCTGGGTCTTTGTCGCCGCGCTGGGCGCCGCCTTCCTCATCAGTGCGGGGCTTGTCGCCGTCCGTGTCCTGACCTTGGAGGATCCCGCCCGCCATCCCTGGGCGGTCGCCACGCCGGGGTATTTTCACTTGCGCCATTTGGGGCACTTCGCGGCCCCGGTCCTCGTCCTTGGGCACGCCGCCCTCGCCGCCGGAGCGCACCATCGGTGGGGACGCTGGCTCATCGGCCTCGCCCTGGTGGTCGGATGGGCGGCGCTCTTCTGGTCAGGCAGCCGGGCGGGCGTGCTCGCGACCGTGGGGGGGCTGGCGGGCCTCGCCTTTTTGCAGGACTGGGCACAGCGGCGTTTCCTGCTCTGGACCACCGTGGTGGTCTTCGTCGTTGGCGCGCTGCTCTCGATCGCCTTTGTTCCGGCGCATCCGAGCCTCGGAGTCTTTCGCATGATCGAGGCTTCGGCGCAGATTGAAGAGGGCGCCGACCGTTTCGCCAGTGGGCGGCTCGCACTCTGGGGCGATGCCTTTGCGCGGCTCCGGGAGCACCCCATTCTCGGCCTTGGGCCGGACCAGTACCGCTTTGCCGCCGGGCTGCCGGCGCGCGTCTTTGAACCGCACAATGCGGTCCTTCAGGTCTGGCTCGAGGGCGGGCTCGTCGCGCTGGCCGGTTTTGCCCTGCTCGTCCTCGGGTTTCTGCGGGAGGCATGGTCGCCGGCATCGCGTTCGCCCCTGGGTCGCGCCGCGGTCGGTGCCCTCCTCGCGCTACTCGTCGCGGGGCTCGCCGACGGCATCGCCTACAAGACGATCAGCAGCCTCGCGGGGGCGGCGTGCCTCGGTCTCTGGCTCGGCGCGATCGGGGCCAAGCCGCTGGCGGCGCACTGGGGCCGGCTTGCGCGTGTGGCGACGTGGAGCCTGCTCGCGGGGGGCCTTGCCGGGTTCGGCCTCACCGCCTGGCACTACACTGCCCTGCAACGGGAGGCGCCGGCTTGTGACAGCTTCCTTGTCCGCTCCGTGCGGGCCTTTCCGACCGAGACCCTGGGCATGCTGAACTGGCTGCGTGCCTGGGAGTCGGAGGACGCGGCGTGCGATCTGGAGGATTGGTATGAGTGGCTCATGGCGGAGGCGCCGGCGGCCTACTTCTACAAAATCCATTACGGCTTCTACCTCGCCCGGCAGGGTGAGGCGGAGACCGCGCTGGCGCTGGTCGACGAGGGCCTGGCCGAGACCCCGGCCAATCTCCGGCCGCGCTTCGCCGAGCGCTATGCCGAGGCGCGGGCGGCCCTCGAGGCGCGCACCGCGGCGCAGGCCACCACCGCCACGCCGCCGCCGTGAGCGGGGCAAGCCGGGTGGGTTCGGCTCACTCGAGGCCGAGGAGGGCGCGAAGCGTCGCTTCAGAGGCCGGCGGCGACTGCGTGGGCTCGCCCTTGGCAATCGCCAGGATGGCGGGGAGGGCGGTCTGCGCGGCGGCGTCGGGGTGGGCTTGGAGGGTGTTGGCCCACAGCCTTTCCGCCGCCGCCTCACGGTCATTGTGCCAGAGGACGGTCCCGAGGGCGAGGGCGAGCGCCGGGTCGGGGTCGGTGAAGCGCTGGCCCTCCACCCACTTTGCAAACGCTGCCTCCCAGTCGCCGTAGGGGCGCCAGGCGGGGTCCTCGAAAAGCCGCAGGTTCCAGTAGCTGACGAGGGCGAGGCGCCGGGCATCCGGTCGCTCGGGGGCGACGGCGAGGGCGGTGGTGGCGTAGTGAAGGGCCTCGGCGTCGCGTCCGACCTCGGCTGCGGCGTTGCTTACGAGGAGCATGTCCTGGAGATGAGTGGAGCGGTCGTTGGCCTCGAAGAGCGGCGCGTAGGCAAGGAAGCTGACGCCCGCGACGAGCGCGAGAAAGGCGCCGGGGCGTTTGCCCGGACTGGTCAGGCCCCACTCCGGCACGCGCGCGAGACCGGCGGCGAGAATGCAGAGGAGGGGCACGAGGGGGAGGCGGAAGCGCGCGCTGGCGTAGAAGAGGAGCAGGCTCACGCTGTAGGCGGCCGCGAGGAGGAGGACCTGTCGGGCGTCACTCGATGTGCGCCAATGGGCAGCGAAGCCGACCGCACCGAGGAGGAGGAGCCCGCCCCAGCCAAGAGGGTTCCATGCGAGGAGCGGGGAGCGCGCCTTGTGGAAGTCGTAGGTGAGGTTGTTGTACTGCTCGTGGTGGTGAAAGACGTAGAAGGCCTTGCGTCCGAGGAGGCCGAGCCAGTCGAGCGGGTCCTGGGCGATCTCGCGGAGAAATTGCCCCCGCCAGTAGGCGCTCATCGCCTTGGGATCGAGGGGAGACTCGGCCCCGGTGGCTCGCTGGTAAAGGATCTCCGACTCGGCGCGGGCGGGATTGAGCCCCTCGTCGCGGCCTTCGACGACGACGCGTTGGGTGAAATACTTGCCGTTGGCGCCCTCGCGGTTGGCCGCGTAGAGATTGTAGGCGCCCTGCCAGGGAAGGGGATGGAACTGGCCCCCGTGGATTGCGCCCGCCACCGCCTGCGTCCGCCGAGCGCGGCTAGCACCAGGCCGCCGATCGCGACAAAGAGGAAATGCGGCCGCACGATCGTCGCAAACCCCCAGAGCAGCCCGACCAGCACCCAGCGGGCGGCCCGGTCCGGGGTGGTCTGCGGGCGCATGAGGAAGACCGCCAGCCCGACGAGGAAGAGGGTGAGGCCGAGCGTGACGTCGAGCACCTGCGTGCTGAAGAAGAGCGCCACGGGGTACAGACCATAGAGTGTGCCCGCGGCCCAGGCACCCCAGAGTGTGCCCCAGATGCGCCAGGCACACGAGCCGACGAGGACCACGTTGAGCCAGTGGCAGGCGAGTCCCACAATGGCCGCTAGACGCGCTTCATCGGCCCAGCTCCCGTCCGTGTTC
>JBKHAU010000228.1:0-5026 GCA_046542725.1 Opitutales bacterium | reverse complement strand
GGCGTCGCCCGTGGCCTTGCCGGAGGGCTCGGAGGAGGGACGGGAGTGGGGCCCGGAGGCTTTTTTCCTCGATCGCTTGCGGGGACCTTTGCCGCCACGCGAGGGCGGGGCCACATCCGTTTGTTCGCCCTTTGCCGATCGATCAGGGCGGGGGCGGGGGCCCTTTCCCTTCGCCGGGGGGGAACCGTCCTTGCCGGGCCTGGATCGCCCGGGCACCGGGTTGCGGCGGCTTTCCTTGGGCGGACGGCGACGGGGTGGGGGTGGCGCCTCGCGTCCCAGCCAGCGTCGGATCACCCGGGTCCAGCGGGCCCAGAGGGAGAGGCCGCGCGAGCCCCCCGGGCGGCCTTTCTTTTCGGCTCGTAGGGCCGCCTTGAAGGCCCGCTCCATTTCGTTCGCGCAGATGCGCTCCTCCTCCGTGAGGGTCACTTCGGCGGGGCGCAGGACTTCCCGCACGCGCGCCCGTGAGAGCGGGACGCTGCCGCGGGGGCGGTATTCATGGGCCACTTCGTGGTGGGGAGCGACGGGCAGCACACGGCCTTGGTCGCGGGGGTCCAAAAACGGCTCGAGGTTCTCGAATTCGGGCATGGGCAGGACGGTGGACACCCGAGTGGGGCGGGTCCGCAAGGGAAAAAGGGGCGCAGCGAGGGTGTCGACACGAGCCCATCGCCACGTTGATGCGAAAGTGAGAAGGCGGGCCGTGGGCGACAACGCAATTTTTCCAAGGCCGGCGAAAGCGATACCCGTGGGCTGGGCGGGAAGCGAGTTTGTAGCCTTGCGGTGGGGAGGCGCCCGGTCCTATGAACCGAAGCATGGATAAACTGGAGGAGATCTTCCGCCTACAGGAAGCCCTCAATGAGAGGATCGGGGTCTCCCTCGACGGGCTCTCGGAGGAGGAGAAGACCCGTTGGGTCCTCAACTACACGCGTGCGATGCAGCAGGAGCTGGCCGAGTTGATCGACTCGGTGCCGTGGAAGTGGTGGGCCAAATACCAGGCGTTCGATGAGCAAAACGCGCGGGTCGAGGTGATCGACCTTTTCCACTTCCTCATCTCCATCGCGCAGGCCCTCGGGATGTCGGCCGAGGATGTCCACGCCGCCTATCTCGCGAAGAACAAGGTCAACCACGACCGCCAGGAGGCCGGCTACACGCGCAAGGACCACGGCGACTCGCGGCACATTTGAGGGCTGCCGGTCGAGTCCCTCGCGCGAGCCTTGGCGGCGCGGCTATTGATAGCGGATGTCGCTATTATCCTCGACCTTCCAGCCGAGGAGCACGCCGTCGATGATGTAGAGACGGATGGCCCTTTTGATCTGTTCGCGTTCCTCTCCCATGACCATTTCCATACGGGTGCGCATCTCCCCGGTGATGGGATCGACGTAGGCCACTTCGATCGTGTCGGTGGCGGCCATGCCGAGGAAGCGCTCGAATTTTTCGCGGTAGACCCATTCTTCGCCGTCCTCGATCCGAGGATCGGTGATGGTGACGACCTCGGCGGGCTCACCGAGCTTGTCGCGGACCTCTTCGGCGGTCATTCCCCTGCGCACGATTGGCTCTGTGACAGGGGCTGATTCGCCGGGGGTCGAAGAAGGCGTGTTGGTCTCGCAGCCGAGGAGGAGGCTGAGGCTCAGAAAGAGCGCAAGGAGGGATAACGATCGACGAAGATTCATTGGGTAGAAGGGAAAAGGGGGAATGGCCTAGCCGGAGTGGGTCAGGCCATCGCCACACCAGTCTCTACCCCGTCACCGTGGCAGACCCTGCAAAAAATGTGGCGAAGCGGAGGCTGGGGGGCAGTTTTCGTGCGATCCCTGGGCCGTGGGGGCGTTCAAGCCCGCGGGGAGCGAATGAGAATCTCCTTTGCCGACATGCCGGCGGGGATGAAGGGCATGACGTGCTCGGTGAAGGGCACGACGACATCGAGGACGAAGGGCCCGTCATGAGCGATCATTTCGCGGATGGCCTCGCGCAGTTCGGCCTTTTTGACGACCCGGCGGCACTTCACGCCGAAGCCCGCGCAAATTTGCGGCCAATTCGGGTAGAGGGCGTCGGTGTTTTCGGGACCGCCGATGTTCTCGGGGTGGCCGAGGACGGTCTGCCCGCGCACGCCTTCATAAAGAATGTCCTCCCACTGCACGACCATGCCGAGGTGCTGGTTGTTCAGGAGCATGACCTTGGCGGGAATCTTTTCCATCACCGCGGTGGCGAGTTCCTGCACGTTCATCATGAACGAACCGTCCCCGTCGATGTCGACGACCACGCGGTCGGGGCAGGCGATCTTGGCGCCGAGGGCGGCCGGCAGGCCAAAGCCCATCGTGCCGAGCCCAAGGGAGCTGACAAAGCCGCGCGGCGCGTTGAACTTGTAGAACTGCGCGGCCCACATCTGGTGCTGGCCGACGCCGGTCGTGATGATCGCTTCGCCCGCGGTCTCTTCGTAGAGCGTGCGGATGGCGTGCTGCGGTTGGATGTGCTCGATCTCCTCGAACTCAAAGGGGTACTGCTCGCGCCAGCCCTCCACCTTTTCGACCCAGCCACCGACGTCGGGCTTGGAGAAGCCATGCTCCTCGATGAGCTCGACGAGTCGGCCGAGGGCATATTTCACGTCGCTGTGCACAGGGTAGCGCACGACCTTGTTCTTGTGGTGTTCGGACTTGTCGATGTCGATATGCACGACCGTCGCCTCGGGGGCAAACTTCTGGATCGCGCCCGTGATGCGGTCGTCGAAGCGTGCGCCGAAGGTGAGCAGGAGACTGCTTTCGCAGACCGCCCAGTTGCCCGCCACACTGCCATGCATGCCGAACCAGCGCAGGCTCTGGGGGTGGTCCTCGGGAAAGCCGCCGAGCCCCATCAAAGTGGTCGCGACAGGGAAGCCGGTGGCCTCGGCGAAGGCCTTCAGCTCGGCTTCGGCGCCGCTCGTGACGATCCCGCCGCCGACATAGATGACCGGGCGCTCGGCCGTGGCGCACTCCGCGAGGATGGCGAGCAACGCTTCATCCGAGGCCTTCGGTAGGGGGTCATAGCAATAGCCCGCGATGTCCATCGGTGTCTCGAGGGCGGCGCGCAGAGCGGCCCCGCCGATGCGCGCCTGCTGCACGTCCTTGCAGAGGTCGATCACGACCGGGCCGGGGCGTCCCGTTTGAGCGATGTGAAAGGCTTCCTGCACGATGCGCGGGATGTCCTCGATCTTCAGCACGAGGTAGCTGTGCTTCACGATCGGCAGGGTCATGCCGAAGACGTCGGTCTCCTGGAAGGCGGTCTTGCCGATGAATTTCTGGTGGACCTGCCCGGTCACTGCGATGAGCGGGACGGAGTCCATCACGGCGTCCGCGATGCAGGTCACGAGGTTGGTCGCGCCGGGGCCGCTGGTCGCCATGCAGACGCCCGCTTTGCCGGTCGTGCGGGCGTAGCCATGGGCCATGAAGCCGCAGCCCTGCTCGTGGCGCGGGAGGATGGTGCGGATCCGGCCCGAGCGCACGAGGCTCTGGTGGATTTCCATCGAGGCACCGCCGGGGTAGGCAAACATGTGGTCCACGCCCTCGCGTTCGAGGCAGTAGACGAAGAGGTCGGCGCCGTTCATTTCCTCCGGCAGGGGGGTGATGGCGGGCGCGGACGCGCCGGCCTCGGGCAAGGTGTCTATGGTCATGGGACGGAACTGCGAAGTGGCGAAAAAAGCCGCCAGTTCAATCGCTGCGGCGTGAGTGGCAACCATAGAAGGCCCTGTCTCGCATGCAAGTTCAGGCGGCCAGTCGCCGCCCGCGGCCAAATTGACGTTTGCGCTCCAGTGCCGCGGGGGGATGCTTCGCGCTCGTCATGCCTCGTATTTTATTCCTCGGAGACATCGTCGGGCGACCCGGTCGCCGCGCGGTCGAGCTGCATCTGCGTGCCCTTCGGCAGGAGCTCAATCTCGATCTCGTCATCGCGAATGGTGAAAACGCCGCCGCGGGGGCCGGGATCAACGCCAAGATCGCGCATGAGCTGCACCATGCCGGGGTCGACGGCATCACCCTCGGAGACCACTGCTGGGACCAGCGCGGCTTTGCCAACGACATCGAGGATCTGGAGTTTCTTTGCCGCCCGGCCAATCTCCCGGCGCAGTGTCCCGGCAGCTACTACCTCGTCGTCGAGAGCGGGGGCTTCCGTCTTGGCATCTTCACCATCCTCGGGCGGGTCTTTATGAAAGTCACGGGGGATGACCCCTTTGGCGCGGCCGATCGCCTGCTCAACGCCCTGCGCAAGGAAGCCGATGCCTGGATCGTCGAGATGCACGCGGAAACAACTGCCGAAAAGATCGCGATGGGCTGGTTTCTCGATGGCCGTGCGGCAGCCGTGCTGGGGACCCATACCCATGCCCCGACGGCCGACGCGCGCGTCCTTCCCCGTGGCACCGCCTACATCACCGACGTGGGCATGTCCGGTCCCTACGAGAGTGTCCTCGGGCGCGCCGTCGGACCGGTCGTGGCCCGCTTCGTCGACGGCATGCCGCGCAAGTTCGATGTCGCGACGGGGGATGTGCGCCTCTGCGGCGCCATCGTCGAAATCGAGCCGCGCCGCGGCCTCGCCACGAGCATCGAGCGTTTCGAGCGCTCCTATGCGGTCTGAGCGCGGCGCTCCGGGCCGGGCGGGCGAGGCACGTTTTGATTCATTTGTGACCGGTCTTTGGCTCGCCTTGTTTGGTGGAAACGGCAAATACCGCCGGTCAGATGCCCCTTGATGCGCGTGACCTCCTTCACCCCGGCGATGTCTTCGGCCACTACCGGATCGTGCGCCTGCTCGGGCGCGGCGGGATGGGCGAGGTCTACGAAGTGGTGCACACCACGCTCGATGGACGCTTTGCCCTCAAGCTCTTGCAGCCGGGCATCATGGGCGTGCCGGGGGTGGTCGAGCGGTTTCGCCGGGAGGCCCGCGCGATGCACAAGCTCAAGCACCCGCACATCCTTCACGTCGACGAGTTTGGGGAGACGGAGGGGCGCGTATGGCTGCGGATGGAGCTGGCCGACGGACGGCCCTTTCCCGATGGCACGCGCGCGGTCTC
>JBKHAU010000227.1:0-5036 GCA_046542725.1 Opitutales bacterium | reverse complement strand
GAAGATCCAGGCCCCGAGCAGGTAGGCCGGGAGGGCGAAACTGAAGAGGAGGATCGCGCCCCCGCCATTGCCGTAGGCGATGCCCGCGGCCCCCACGAACATGAAGGCGGAAAACCCCGAGATGAAGAGCGAGAGCATCGAGAGCTTCCACGGGATGTGTCCGCCGCCCTTGAAATAGTCCCCCGTGCTGCGGTTGAAGCGTGCGACGACGAACCCCACCACCACCACGGCTAGCATGTAGAGCCCCAGAACGGCGTAATCGAGAGAGTTCAGATAGCTGAGTTCGGTCATGGACGGGAGCGGCTGACGCCCGAGGATGCCCGGGGGAAGCAGACGCGATCCAAGCGTAACCCCGCGCCGGGCGGGATGGCTGCGGCGGTTTATCGTAAACCGCTCCCGCAGCCGCTTCAGCCCCTCCTCGTGCCCTTGCCTGACCGTAAAGCACGCCGGCCGGTGACCCCCGCGCCGAGGAGCGCTGAAATCGTTTCCATGAAACTCCTGCGGTCTCTCTTTCGTCGGCTGTGCCCACTTGGCCCAGCTCTCCTCCTGGTCGCTTCCGCGGAGGGCGCGGATGCCTTCGCCGGGTCCTGGATGATCGACCGGGAGACCAGTTCGGCGTTTGATCCCTGGCGGCGCATCCTCCTTGAGGTCGCGGTCGAGGGCGACGCCGTGACGATCGAGCGCACCGTCACGACCGGTCGCCGCACGAGCGTGCAGGCCTATCCACTGAAGGTCGGAGAGACCGTCGCAGTGCCGGTGGAGTGGTGGACCGGCAATCGCCACATCGGGGCTTACATGGGCGGCGACGGCCAGGAACGGATCCACGCCGAGTGGATCGACGACGGGCGCACCCTGCGTCTTGAAAGTCACTACACGCTGGCCACCTCGCAGGGCGAAACGCCCGTCCGCAGCTACCACGAATACCGGCTCTCGCGCGATGGCTCGACCCTCCGGGTGATCGAGTTGCGGTCCTCGCGAACGCTCCCCGTCGTGCATGTCTTCCACCGGCGCTGAAGCCGCCCCCTCCCGCCATCCTCTTCCAATTTTGTTCCCCATGAAGACCCCCTCTTTCCGTCTCCTTGTCTGCTCTCTCGGCCTCGGCCTGGCCGCCGTGCTGCCCGCCAAGCCGGCCTACCTGATGGAGTTCGATAACCGCTGGGACCTCGACGACGGCCTTCCCGAGAAGGCCATGCTCATCAGCCTGCAGGGAATCGTGAACCGCGACGGTCCGGAGCTCTACTTCGTCTACCCGGAAGAGTGGACCTGGAAGATCACGCCGGCGATGCGCGACTTTTTCACCTCGCGGCATGATTTCGAGTTTACCCGGCTGCTCGGTCCGGAGGGCGCCCTGCGCCTCCTGGCGTCACAAGCCAGTGGATACGTCGTCTGGGACAAGGAGGTGCGCTCCTCCCTCATTGTCGCTTTCACCGTGGCCGGGCTGGAGGACGCCATCGTGGTGAACGAGGATCTCATCCCGCTGGCCGAGGAAGCCGGGCTGACGATGGTCGAGGACCTGCGGGGCGACTTTCGCGGAATGAACGACGCCGAGATCTATGCGGAGGCCTACGATCGCTACTGGGACCGCACGAGCCGCGATATCGTCATCTGGATGGGCGGGATGGCGCGGGCGCGGATGGAGCCAGGCCTGGCCGACTACGGGATCTACCGCCGGGCCTTCTTCACCGACCTCTCAGCCAATCCGGAGCATCCGGAGGAACTCGCCCTGCACAAGCGTCTGCTCAGCGAGCAGAATCCGCAGAGCGTGGTGATGGGCTGGCATTCCTATGGCAAGGACACCGAAGGCCAGCATGTAAGCCTGGTCTCGAGCTACGGCCTGAAGATGGAGGGGCTCAACAGCCTGCCCAATATCAGCTTCAACACGCAGGTGCCGTTCACCGACGACTTCGAGTTCCGCAACAACCACAACGTGGCGCGCGACCAGCGCGTGATCCCCGAAAAGAAGACCTACCTCGCCCTTGTCCAGACCGACAGTATGGGCATCGGCGCGTGGACCAAACCGGGTCGCGGGCGCATCCCCTACGCCTGGCAGGTGTCGATGAACTGGACCTGGATCGCGCCCAGCAGCATCCAGTATTTCGCCGAGGCCGCGACCCCCAACGACTACTTCATCGGCGGGCTTTCGGGACCGGGCTACATGTATCCCAAGCCGATCCCGCAGGAGGCCTTCGGGCCGCTCATGCAGGAGGCCAACCGCCTCATGGACCTGCTCGACATTCGCGTGATGGAGATCATGGATTACTCGGAGGGCAACCGGCACGTCGGCAACACCGACCTGCCGAAAGAACTCGTCGACCGCTACTACGCAGCCTTCCCCGATGCGATTGGATTTCTCAACGGCTATGGCTCGGCCCGCACCTTCACCGTGCGTGAGGGGCGCCCGATGGTCTCGTATGATTACTATCTCGGAGTCGATCGTCCGACCGAAGAGGCGATCGCCGACCTGCGCGAGCTCATGGCGCTCAACCGCGAGCGGCCCTATTTCCTCCTCGTGCATGTGCGCGAGTCCACCACCATCGACCGCGTCGCCGAAATCATCGAGGCCCTCGGGGAAGACGCCGAAGTGGTGCCCCTCGACGTCTTCCTGAAGATGGCGGCGGAAGCGCCCACCTTCGAGACCCGCTACCTTCAGCCCGACGACCCCAAGGACTACAACGCCTACTGAGCGGTGCCGAGGATGCGCGCGGCGGTGTCGGCGCTCAGGGGCTCGTAGTGTACGATCGGACCGCGGGAGCCGGGCGCGAGCCGCAGAAAGCGCTCGCGCTCGTCTTCCGAAGTGAAGTCGAAGCCGACAAGGGCGCGTCCCACGCGTTCACCCGTGAATTGGTAGTCGAGGTAGCAGAGCCGGGCAAAGGGGGCGAGCAGGGCGACCATCTCGCGGATGGCACCCGGGCGCTCGGTGAACTCGATCCGGGCAAAGAGCGGAAGGCGGAAGAGTCGGGGATCGAAGCGGATGACGCGGAAGCGGACATCACTCCGCCCGCTGACATCTTCCATGGGGATGCGGTGGTCGGTGAGGACCTGGCGCAGATGAGCGGCGGCCGCTTCGTCGGCTTCGAAGGTGATCGTATGATGGGCGACCTCCGGGTGGACCTGTCCGTATTGAAAATCGACCAGATTGAGGTCGGCGAAGCACTCGTCGAGGAGGCGGTGGAGGGCGCCCTGGGCTTCGCCGAGCCGGATCCGCCAGGTGCGGCGGGCGGGGTTGCCGAAAGGGGCGCGGGCGGCGATGAGGGAGAGTTTCTCGAAGTCGATGTTGGCCCCGCAAATGATCGCGATGACCTTCTTGCCGCGCCATTTGTCAGCCTGGCGACGAAAGCCCGCGTAACCCATCGCGCCCGAGGGCTCGGGCAGGCAGCGGTTCTGATTCCACAGTTCCTGGATGGCCGAGCAGATCTCGTCGTTGGAGACCTGCAGATAGTCGTCGAGGATCTTGTCGAGGATGCGAAACGCGGCTTCGCCCACGCGTGGGATGGCCGTGCCATCGCAGAAGATGTCCATGCGCTCGAGCGTCGTCGGCTTCCCGTGTTTGCGGGCGTGCGCGAAGCTGGCCTGGGCCTCGCCCTCCACGCCGATGAGGCGGATGTGCGGAAAATGCTCCTTCAACCAGAGACCCACCCCTGTCGCGAGGCCACCGCCGCCGATCTGGAGAAAGGCGGCATCGAAGGGCCCCTCGCCACTGGTCGCGATCTCGTCCGCGATCGTTCCCTGACCCCCGATCACATGGGGATGGTCGTAGGCGCTGACAAAGACTCGCCCGCTGGCTTCGCGGTCCCGCTCGGCGGCGGCACTGGCATCGCCAAAAGTATCCCCGCCAAGGACGATCTCGACGGCCTCTCCACCATGTCGCCGCACCGCCTCCTGCTTGGTGCGGGGCGTCGTCTCCGGCATATGGATACGCGCCGAAAGGCCGAGGAGGCGCGCGGCGAGGGCCACCCCCTGGGCATGATTCCCGGCCGAGGCGGTGACGACGCCACGGGCGGCCTCGGCCGGCGAAAGCTGGGCAAGGCAGTTGTAGGCTCCGCGCCACTTGTAGGCGCGGATGGGCGAGAGGTCTTCGCGCTTGAGATAGAGCGTGGTCCCGTCGGGCCGCACGAGGCGGTCGAGCGGGGTGGGCGGCGCGGCGCGATAGATGCGCTGTCGGGCGCGCACGATCTCGAGTTTCAGGGATTCGGCCAATGGGGGAGCCATGGAGCGCAACAGAATGGGTCCCCCGCCCTCACGCGGTCAACCGCCTCCGGACACCGTTTGATTCGACCGTAAAGCGGGCGGCAGGATTGAAGCCGACGCCGGCGTGCTCATATTATGTCGTGGTGTCAACTTTCGCGTCCTTGCCGAGTCCTTGCAAAACCGTAACCTCTCTCTACATGAGCATTTCGGATATTAGGCAAATGTCGAACAGTGAGCGGCTTATGGCTATGGAGCAGCTTTGGGATGCAATCTGCCACGAGGATCAGGAGCCAGAGTCACCTGCGTGGCACGAGACCATCTTGAAGACTCGCCGCGAGAAGATGGACTCGCCGGACGCGCGCTACTACACGATCGAAGACTTGCGAGAGCGCTTTCGATGAAATCGATCGATTCTGTCCAGATCCTTGAGGATGCAGCCGAGGATCTGGCCGCAGGCAAGAGGTTTTACGACGCATGCGAAGAAGGTGTCGGAAGGTATTTCTTTGATTGTCTCGTTACAGACATCGAGTCGCTTCGAATCTACGGTGGAATCCATGGCGTAGAATTCGGTTTTCATCGCCTGCTTTCGAAGAGGTTTCCGTTTGCAATCTATTACGATCTGGAAGGCTCCACCGCGAGAGTCGCAGCTGTGTTGGACATGAGACGTGATCCGGCGTGGATCCGGACCGAACTGCAAAAGAGGGCTGATCAATAGCGGCTCCCGCCTTGAAATTTTTGCGCTCATGAAAACCGCCCTGATCGATCATCTCAATGCATCCCTGACTTCCATCAATGAGGCCGGACTGCGCAAGGAGGAGCGTTTCATCGCCGGGCCGCAAGGGCCGAGG
>JBKHAU010000226.1:0-5041 GCA_046542725.1 Opitutales bacterium | reverse complement strand
ATTGGAGGGGAGGAAAGGGGGTGGTTTTCGAAGACGCCTGAGGCCGGAGTGCAATCAGAAGAGGGCGGCCAATCCTGCGACCAGCAGGGCGATGAGCAGGACGAAGAAAAATGCGCCGAACGCGGTCGCGGCGAGCGCACCAGCGGCTTTGCCAGCGGTCGTGGTGGTGGTGTCGGTCGGGGTGTCCCGGCGTTCGACCCCTTCTTCGGAAGCCCCCATCGCGGCCAAGAGGAGGCCGATGATCAGCGTCCAGAAGAGAAAGGGCGCCCAGTAGAGTTCCCCCCAGGCGGGGCCATAGGGCTGACTCCACGCACCCGCCGCGAAGACGAAGAGGAAGCTGATGAGAAAGAAGAAAAGGAAGGAGGCGCCAGCGGTCTCGCCGGAGCGGGAACGGTAACCACCGACGGGAGCGAGGAGAGCGGCGACGAGGAGGCCGAGAAGGAGGGCGAGCAGTAATTGAAAGATCATGACAATGAAGGATCGGGGTTCGCTTTTGGGGCGTTGAAAAAGGGCGTCTTCAGGAGTCCGCCCGGATGAAAAGAAAGCGCAGCTGACCGAGCAGGGCGGGGAGCAGGCTGAGGCCCAGAATGGTGAGCCAGACAATGGGGGAGGGTGGCTCGGTGCGCAGGACGTGGTTCAGTCCGGGGAGATAGACCGCGGCGACGAGAAGGAGCGTGCAGAGCGCGATCGAGCCCCAGATCCAGGGATTGCGCACGATCTCGTTGTTGAGGAAGCCGCTGCGTGGGTGGCGCAGGTTGAAGGGGAACCAGAGCTTGGCAAAGCCTAGGGTGAGGAAGGAGACGGTGGTGGCGGCATGGCCCTCGAGCCCGAAGACAGTCAGGGCGAGGAAGAGCGCACCGAGCACGACGGCCCCGACGATGAAGCCCCAAACGACCAGCTCGATCCAGTTGCGCCGGTTGAGGATGCCCTCGGACGGGTCCCGCGGCGGCTCCTTCATGATACCTGGATGCCCCGGCCCGACTCCGAGCGCGAGGGCGGGAAAGACGTCGGTGAGGACGTTGAGAAAAAGGATCTGGAGGGCGAGCAGGGGCAGCGGATAGGGCAGAAGGGAGCCGATCGCGATGGCGAGGATCTCGGCAAAGTTGGTCGTGAGCATGAACATCGCCGACTGGCGGATGTTGCCAAAGATGACGCGTCCCTGGCGGACGGCTGCGACGATGGTGGAAAAGGCGTCGTCGCGCAGGACGATGTCGGCGGTCTGCTTCGCCGCGTCGGTCCCGCGCTGGCCCATGGCGACGCCGATGTTGGCCTTTTTCAGGGCCGGGGCATCGTTGATCCCGTCGCCGGTCATCGCGCTGGGGAGATTCTCGGCTTGGTAGAGTTCGACTACCTGGAGCTTTTGTTCGGGCTGGAGGCGGGCAAAGACATTGGCCTCGAGCACTTTCTTCTTTTCATCGTCTCCGAGGTTGTCCCAGTCGGGAAGGTCGCGACCGTTGATCACGATGAGCTCCTCCCCCTCCTTGCCGAGGCCGGTCTGGCGAGCGATGGCTTCGGCCGTGGCCGGTTTGTCCCCGGTCACCATGACGACGCGCAGGCCGGCCGCCCTACAGGCATCGACGGACTCGCGCACGTCGCCACGGGGCGGGTCCATCAGCCCGACGAGCCCGACGAAGCGAAGATCCTCGTAGGGCTCGGCGTCGGTGTCGTCGGCCTTCTTCTCGGCGAAGGCGAGGAGGCGCAGGCCTTCGCCCGCGAGCGCTTCGGCGCGTTCGAGCCATTCGTCGCGGGCCTTGTCGTCGAACGATTGCTCGCCCTCGCCGCGGAGGTAGTGGGAGCAGGCTTCGAGGACGCGTTCCGGCGCGCCCTTCACCGCCACGCGAAGGCCGTCGTCAGCGCGGTGAAAGGTCGCCATCATCATGAACTCGGGGTCGAATTCGACGACGCGTTCCTCAGGCTGCTTCTCAAGCAGTTGATCGCGCTCGAGTTCGTGGTCGCGGCCGGCGCGGAGCAGGGCGGTCTCCATCGGGTCGCCCTTCTCCTTCTCGCCGGATTCGTCGATTGTCGCGCCGTTACAGAGCACACCGATCTCCAGACAGCGGCGGAGGGAACCCGGAAGATCGGCCGCCTCTTCGTTCAATTCCTCGTCGTCGTCGGGCGAGACGAGGCGCTGCGCGGTCATGCGGTTCTCCGTCAGCGTGCCGGTCTTGTCGACGAAGATGATGGGCGTCGAGCCGAGGCTTTGCACGGAGTTGAGCTGCTTCACGATCGCGTTGCGCTTCGCCATGAGATACATGCCGCGGGCGAGCGCGAGGGTGGCGACGATGGGCAGCCCCTCGGGAATGGCGGCGACGCCGAGCGCGATCGAGGTTTCGATCATGCGCACGAGGTCGCGCCCGGCGAGCAAGCCGAGGACGGCGACGAGCACGGCAGAAACGAGGACGGCGACGGCGAGGTGCTTGCCGAGGCGATCGAGCCGCTTGCGCAGGGGTTCCTCGGCGCTCTCGGCCTCCTGCGCCTGGCGGGCGATGGCCCCGAGTTCGGTGCCCATGCCGGTGGCGACGACGAGGCCACGGCCACGGCCTTGTGCCACGCTCGTGCCTTTGTAGAGCATGTTGCTGCGCTCGGCGAGGGCGGTGTCCTCTTCGACCGCCTCGGTGGTCTTGTCGACGGGGACCGACTCGCCGGTCAGGGCGGCTTCTTTGGCGCGTAGTTGCTCGGTCTCGATCAGCCGCAGGTCGGCCGCGACGAGTTGCCCTTCCTCGATGAGGACGATGTCGCCCGGCACAATTTCGCGCACCGGTATCTTGATCTCCTCACCGCCGCGCAGGACGGGGGCCTCGGCCGCCTCCTGGACCTTGAGGGACTGGATCGTGCGCGAGGCCTTCCACTCTGAAAAGAATCCGAGGGCGGTGTTCACGAGGACGACCGCGGCGATCGCGATGGCCTCGGGCCACCGGGCGGTGAGGACCGCGGGAATGGCTGCGATGACCAGCACGATGATGACCACACTCTTGAACTGCTGCACAAGGATCGCCCAGGCGCTGCGCGCGCCGACCGATTCCAGCTCGTTGGGGCCATGTTCGCGGAGGCGTTGCTCGGCTTGCTCGCGCGACAGCCCCTGGTCCGTATCGGCCTCCATTTGCTCGCGCGCCCAGTCGATATCATGGGCGTGGTATGCGCGGTCCTCGTCTCTTTCAGGCATCGTAATGGTCTCGATATGGGCGTCAGCCGTAGTGTTCGCGGTAATCGTCCATCGCCGCGCGGATGATTTCGAGGGCCTCGGCTCGCTGGTAGGTCCCCTTCACCTCGACTTTGGCGGCAGCCGGATCACCGGGCGTCTCCTTGTAGGTGCCGAAGTAGTGGACGAGCCGGTCGATCATGAAGGGTGGGATCTCATCGATTTCGCGGACGTGGCCCCAGGCCAGATCGTTCTGCAGGACGGCGACGATCTTCTCGTCGGAGCGGCCGTCGTCGATCGTGTGGATGCCCCCCACGACTTTTCCGTAGAGAAGGATCTCGGGAGTGCGGATCTCGCTCTCGCTGAAGACGCAGATGTCAAGGGCATCACCGTCGCCACCTGTCGCCCCCTCGCAGAAGCGCGCCACGCGGACCCCGCAGAGCGTCTGTGGGATGAGACCATAGACGGCGGGTGGGCGGGAAGTATTCTTTTGCGGGCGATCGACGCGGAGGAAGCCGTAGCGCGGGTCGAGTTCGTATTTGATGCCGTCGAACGGCGTGATCTCGACGTAGACATTCACCACCGCGGGGGCGTCGCCACCCGGATCCACGCCGTGCCAGGGGTGGGGAAGGTAGCGTGCAAAGCTGCGATTGTCGGACATTTCGGGCCAGGAGGGCTCAGGCGCCAAACTTCTCGAGGCGGCCGGCGTGCGCCATGGCAAGGGGGAGGAGGTCGGTGGCGGGGAAGCGTGGGCCGAGCCCTCCGCCGAGGCAGGCGTCCGCGGTGAAGCGCCCGACGGGGTCGAGGCGGGCGGTGGCGGTCGCATGCAGCAGCACCGGCACGGGATGCCAGGAATGCCCGCCGAGCGCCGCCGGGGTCGAGTGGTCTCCGGTCACGACTAGCACGTCGGGCTCGAGCGCGAGCAGCTCGGGCAGCCGTCGGTCGACCTCTTCGATGAGGCCACGCTTGGCGTCGAAGTCGCCGTCCTCGCCGAAGGAGTCGGTTTGCTTGATGTGAACAAAGAAGAAATCGGCCCCATCCCAGGCGCGATGGAGCGCCTTCCATTCGGCCTCGAGCGTGTCCTCGACCGGGACCACCTCCATGCCCAGGAGGCGGGCGACGCCCTGATACATGGGGTAGGCGGCGATCGCCTTGCAGCGCATGCCGGTGATATCGGGCAGGGCGGGAATGGTGGGACGGCGCGCGAAGCCGCGCAGGAGCACGCCGTTGGCCTGCTCCTCGGCGGCGAGGCGTTTCCGCGCCTCCGCGACGAAGCGGTCGACGAGATCGGCGGTGTTCCTGGCACCCGTATCGCGGGCCTCGGCGGGGGCGAGTTTGACGCCAGTCGAGTGCGGGTCGGTGTCTCCAAGGGCGGGGTGCAGGCCCTCTCCGCGCAGGACGAGGAGGAAGCGATGCTCCCTTACGGGTTCAATGTGGATCTCGACGCCCTCGATTTCGATGCCGCGCAGCTGCTCGCAGAGTTCCTGGCATTTTTCGGTCGAGATGCGTCCGGCGCGGCGGTCCCTTACGGTGTCGCCGTCGAGCGTGCAGAAGTTGCCCCGTGCCGCGACATCCTCGTCCTGTAGTGGAAAATCAATACCGAGGGCGGTGAGGACGCCACGCCCCACGCGGTAGCGCAGCGGATCGTAGCCGAAGAGTCCGAGATGGCCGGGCCCGCTGCCCGGCGTGATGCCCGGCCCCACCGGCTCGTGCAGGCCGCAGGTGCCGCTGGCGGCAAGGGCGTCGAACTGGGGCGTGTGGGCTGCCTCGAGGGCTGCGGGCGGGCCCCCGGCCGACGGCAGGTCGCCGAGCCCGTCGAGGACGAGCAGGATGATCTTGCCCCCGTCGGTGGCGAGTTCGCGAAGGACCTCGAGATCCATCAGGACGCCTCGCCTTCCATTT
>JBKHAU010000225.1:0-5059 GCA_046542725.1 Opitutales bacterium | reverse complement strand
GTCAGCATGCGCGCGTTGGGGACAACGTAGCGGCGCCAGTCCCAGAGCTTGATCACGGTGTGAATCGGCGTGATGTCCTCGATCGTCCCGTATTGACCATCCATCAGGATCATGTCCCCCGTGCGGAACTGCTTGGAGAAGGTCACGACGTATCCAGATATCACATTCTCCAGAAATGACCGCGCCGCGATTCCGAAGAGGACGGCGCCGGCCGCGCCAACGAGCGAAAGCGCGCTCTTCGGAAATCGCCTACTTCCACCCGTTGCCCCGACCGGGCGGCTATTCAAGATCGAGACGAGGTCCACCGCTCCCGCCGAAGAGCGGTATGCTCCCGGGGTATCGGCCGGCCCGACTCCGTCAACGCGAGGACACCCGCAGGACGGATCGCCGCTCCGGCACGAAGCGGACATCCTCCACGCGCAGGATGCGGTCTTCGCCCTCGGCGAAATCCGGGCGGTGTCGCGGATCGAACTCGGCGAGAAAGGGCGCGTCCCGCCGAAGAGGGAAAAAGCGAAAGATCATCGCCTCATCCGCCGCCAACCCCGGAGCGAAACGCCGCAGGCCAACTTCCCAGGTCTTGGCGTGGTAGAAGTGGTCGGCCACGAGCGCACCGTCCTGAAAGCCGAGGGCGTAATCGCCCACGTAGTCGATCTCGAGAAAGACATCGTGCGCATCGCCCAGACCGCGCCCCTCGTCGGTGAGTTGCCACTTGCCCGGGCCGATTTCCTCGAAGGCGAAGCCATGGTCCCCATCCTCCGCCCAGCGCACGCGCTGGCGGGAAAAAAGCGGGTCCGTCGAATCCATCCCCTCCACCGAAGCCCCCGTCACCGCCGCGAGGGCAGCCGTCGCGGGGTAGACCTGCAGTTCGGCTGTCGTCGCCCCGCGACTCCGCAACTCGACCCCGTCGGCGCTCGGAAGGAGCAGCCCATCGGTGAGCACAAGATGGCGACCATCGGCCAGCGGGTATGCCTGCGTGGCGAGCGAGGCCGGCAGCACGAGCACCGTCGCGCCGGGCAACTCGCCGGCAAAAGGCGCTTCCGCAGACCCCGATACACGCACCCCGGCATCGACCGTTTCCACCTCGGCGCCCGGTCCGGCGTCGACCGCCGTGCCGGCGGCGAAGACCAGTTCGGGCGCCATGCCCTCGCGCCCGACAAAGACATATGTCGGTCGTTCGCCGTCCGCGTCGAGGACCGTGAGGGGCTGCACCGTGGCGGTGCGGAGGGTGGCCTCGCCGACCGGAAGATTCACCGGCAAGACGGCCCAGCTGCCGAAGGAGAGGTCGAAGTCTCCCTCTGACGGGAGACGAAGAGTCCCGCCCTCCCCCTCGATCTCGAGGGCGACGCCCTCCAGCGGCTGGGGTGTGACGTGATCCTGGAAGTGATGCAGAAAGATGAAGCCGCGTCCGTCGGCGGCCCGCGCCGCGAAGCGCAGGGTCGCGAGATCCTCCCGCGCGAGAGCCGTCTGGCTGGCGGGCAGGACGGTACCGAGCGGGGCGAGTTGTTCGCCGAAGGCGGCCAGGAACGTGTGCAGGAGGCGCACCTCATGAAAATGGCTGCGCACCTGCCCATACTCCCCGAGCGGGGCCTGGAAGTCGTAGTTGATCTTCAGATGACCGAGTGACTCCTCGCTCATGAAGCGTCCATAGACCGGCGTGGAGCCGCCGTGATACATGTAGTAACCGATCCCGTTGGCCCCGCTTCCCAGCAGACGCACCATGAGCGGCGCGAGGCTCTCTTCAGGGTAGTAGGGGCGACGGTCGTAGCGCACCGCGATACCGGGTCCAATCTCCGCCGAGAGCACCGGATAGCGCGCTGGGTCGTAGCTCACGGGCGCGTAATCCGGCGTCTGTCGAAGGTCGGTATAGAGAAAGAGCGGGCTCGGCCGCGCCGGCGCCCAGAAGGGATACGGATACCCCGCCCCGACCGGCAGGCTGGCAAGCGGCGCGATGACCGCGTTGCCCCATCCCGTCGCGGTATAATAGGGCGCGATCATGCCGTGCTTCTCCGACAGCTCGCGGAGGGTGCGCATGTGCGTCTCACCATAGACCTGATGCGGGTTTTGCCCATCGGTAGCGGAGATCTGCACGTGCGTCACGGCGCGGTTGAGGTCGGCCACGGTGAAGTCCGGCGGTGCGCCCGGATAGGTGATTTCCCAGGGCGCGGCGGAGTGCTGGTATTCGTTTTCCAGCTGCACCCCGATGATCGGCCCGCCCTCGCGATGGAAGAGGCCACGCAACTCCTGGCCGAGCGCACCATACCAGCGATCGACCTGCTCAAGGTACCCGGCGTCGTTCGAGCGCACCTCATACGGTTGCCCATAGAGCCAGTCGGGCATCCCCCCATTGCGCATCTCGCTGTGGAAAAAGGGCCCGACGCGCACGATGACCTCGATGCCCACTTCGCCCGCGAGTTCGACAAAGTGCCGCAGGTCGAGGTCGCCCGCGAAATCGTAGACGCCCTGTTCGCGCTCATGCAGATTCCAGAAAGTGTAGGTCGCGACCGTCGTGAGGCCACCGGCCTGCAGCTTGCGCAGCGACTCCTCCCAGTGCTCGCGCGGATAGCGCGCGTAGTGAAATTCTCCGACAACGGGGAAGAAAGGTCTTCCATCGCGCTCGAGGAAGAGGCTATTGGCGTCGAGTCGCTCTCCCGACGGGCTGTCGCCGCCAAGGTCGAGGTGCCCCCGCTCGAGGGCGGGCGGCGAAAGGTTGAGGTCGATCGTGTAGTTCATGGCCACGGCAGAGGCGGGCAACAGGCAGCAGATGAGGCAAAGTGAACGGAGCATGGGTGAAAGTCGGGAGGATTGGAGGTAAGGGGGAGCGAACGCGGCGACGGCCACAATGGCTCATCGACGACTGCCGGATAGGGAAAGCCCGCTTCGCGGAGAAACGAGAATGCCTCGCAGGCGGCCCGTCCGACGGGTTGCGGTCCATCGATGGCGGAAATGGAAACAAAAAAGCATAGGGTGCAGGAGCTGGGGCAGCCTGACCTCTGGCGCGTCTCGCGCGCGGCGACGACCCCGTCCCGATCTGACTGTCCGGACCGGAGGGAATGCACGTTGCCCCGCTCTTTCCACAGAATGTTGCCTTCTTACCTTCAACCCCTTTTTCCCCGATCATGTTTCCCCTCCCCTTTATCCGCCTCGGGGCGGCTGCGCTCGTCCTTGCGGCCGCTTCCACTCTCCTCGCCTCTCCCATCGGCACGCGCCTGCCTTCGCAGAAGGAGGTCATCCAAGACCCCGTCACCGGGGTCAAGCTGGCCTTTCTCACGAGCACCGAGGCGGGCGACTCGAAAATCTACCCGACGCATCCCCAATGGACGGCCGACGGCGAGTGGCTCGTCTTCCGTTCGGACCGCATTCCGGGCGAGGCCCTGGCCGTGCATGAGGAGTCCGGCGACATCGTGCAAGTCACCGAGGGCGGCTATTTTGGCATGCTCGTGATCGCCCAGAAGAGCATGAAGCTTTACGTCATGCGCGACCCGAGCAGCGCCGCCGCCGAGCAACCCCGCTGGGGCTCCAACGAGGCGGACAAGGCGATTGTCGAAATCGACCTCGAGCGACTTTTTGCCGACAGCGCGGCCGACAAGCTGCAGGAGGCCGATGCTTATCAGCGCACGGTCGGCATGGTCCCCGCTTCGATGGGTTCGGGCGGCGACATGGACCTCGACGCCGAAGAGGACCTGATCTATTTCCGCATTGGTCAGGAAGAGGCCGCCCGCCATCTCGATCCCTCGGTCGAAGTGGTCGATGACTTCGGTCCGCGTGGGATGGGCGCGGGGCCTACCGGCATCGCCTCGATGAACATCGCCACCGGCGAGATCGAGATCGTGACCGTCGTGCCCTTCCAGATGGGGCACATCCAGACCAATCCCTGGAAGAGCCGCGAACTCGTCTTCTGCTGGGAAACAGGCGGCAAGTCCCCCCAGCGCACCTGGACGGTGACGGTCGGCGGGGAGCCGGAGCCGCTGTATCCGGAAGCGGACTACGAGTGGGTCACGCACGAGGCCATCATCACGCCCGACGAGGTCGCCTTTGCCATCATGGGTCACCGCGAGCCGGGCACCGATGACGCCTGGGGGCCCTCCGGCTCCCGTGAGAAGCCGACCGGCCTCGGCATCATCAACCTGCGCACCCGCGAGATGCGCATCGCCGGGCAGACCCGCAGTGGCAGTGGCCTCTGGCACGTCCACGGCTCGCATGACGGGCGCTGGGCAGTCGGCGACGACTTCGCCCGCGACCTCTACCTCATCGATCGCACGACGGACGAGATGATGCTCCTGACCGGCGGTCACAAGACCACCGCGCGCGATCATGTGCATCCCACCTTCAGCCGCTGTGGAAACAAGGTGCAGATCCAATCCGCCATGCTCTCGGAGGACGACCGCTCGATGAACATCTGCATCGTCTACCTCCCCGAAGAAGTCCTCGCGCGGGACTACGCCGACGTCGAGCGCCCGGACTGAGCTGGCCTCCCCGAGTGGCGTGCTCGCGAGCTGCGCCGCCGGCCGGGCGGAGGATTGGATCCGTGAGTTGCGCTCGTTTTCGGATCGCCGAAGGGTGAGACCGCATGCCCTTGCCTGGCTCCAGCGATCGACCTTCCCCTCCCCCGCCTCGGCCGCCCCCGCGTGGTCAACTCTCTGCCGGTCTGCGCGCTCTGGCCGACCGCGCCCGCGTGGGCGATCTCACCCTCGGTGGGGCAGACGACCACCTGCAGGGGGAGACGGCCCATCTGCTTTGCGCGATCATGGCCCTTCCTTTTTGCCAGCCAGTTCCGCTCATCGGATTGAGTACGCCGCTCGGGCTCGCCCTCGCGGCCGTGGCCCTGGGCTCGATCGCGAGCGACCGCACCCGCCTACCTGCGCGTCTGCGCCGGTTGCGCATTCCACCGCGGTTCTTCCCCCATCTCCTGCGTGGCACGGGCTGGCTGGTGGGCAAGGCAGAGCGTTTTCTTCATCCACGGCTCCGCTGGCTCTCGGCACATCCGTGGCGCCTCGTCTGGGCCATCGTCATGGCGATCGCCGCGCCTCTGCTCACGCTTCCGCTCCCGGTGCCCTTCAGC
>JBKHAU010000224.1:0-5074 GCA_046542725.1 Opitutales bacterium | reverse complement strand
TAGAGGGGTGTGTGTTGTTTTCCACTGCGGTCTGAGGTCTTTGGCCTGCCTTCTTTGCGGCCTCTTGGTCGTGGTGTCGTCGGTTGTGGCCGAGGCAGGCCCGGAATTCTCCTCTTGTGTCGACGACCCCTCTCACCTCGCCTGCAAGCATGAGGGGCGCTTCGGGGTCGCGGTGGCGGACTCGAGCTGTCACGTTCTGATCGCGGAGGTCCAGCTGGAGGTAGGCGATCTCGTCCTCTGCCAGGAGGACGGTCTGGCGCTTGCGGGGACCTACTCCATCACGGTGCCTCTGCGCTCCGCAAAAAACGAGCGCGGTGTTCTCCGTCTGCCTCTGCGGGCGGATCTCTCCTGTTACCTGGGCAAGGGAGGGGAACTCTTGGGCGTCGGCCGGAGCCCCCAGTGGCCGGATGCGCCGCGCGCGATCCGCTGCGAGGTGCTCCCGGCGGGCGAGGCGGCGGCCGACGGCCAGTTGCGCCTCACGATTGATACGGGCGAGCGTATCCTTCGATTCACGACGCAGTATGCGGTGCGCGGGACGCCACCCACTCCCCCGCTCGCGGTTCGGAGCGAAACCGCCGCCGATAGCTCGAGGGGGTCTCCGACTGCAGGCGACGAAAGTTGAGCGAGAACACCGCCGCGTTCGAGAACCCGCTCCGCTCGGCCACGAGTGGCATCGAAAGGTCGGTCTCGCTGAGGAGTCGCTGAGCTCGCTCGATGCGGTGTCGCAGGATCTCGTCACGCGGCGAGCAGCCCAGTTCCTCGCGAAAGAGCCGCTCGAGGGTCCGTCGGGGAAGGTGGCAGCGGCGCGCGACATCCTCCACCCGGAGGCCCTCGCAGGCGTGTTCGCGAATATGCTCGAGGACCCGCTGGAGGCGAGGGTTGTCGGTCGAGGAACGGTCGGAGGAATGACGGGTGACGGGCTCGCTGGGAGACAAGACGATGGGCGGCCAGTCGGTCCGCCCGGGAGTTGCGAGCAAGGCCTCCATGCGCGCACCCACCTCGAAGCCGATGCGTGTCCAGGGGATACCGATACTGGAGAGCTTTGGGTTGGTCATGTTGCAGACCAGCGGGTCGTCGTTGACCCCGAGGATGGCGAGGTCGCGGGGGATCGTGACCCCCGCGTCGCGACTCGCCTCCGCCACTGTGCGGGCGAGCGGATCGTGCGCCACGAAGAGCCCGCAGGGCCGGGGGAGGCGGCGGATCCATTCGATGAGATCCGCGCTCGAGGCGGGCCAGTGCTCGATGTATTGGCGCGGCCGCCGATGCGCATGGAGGTGGCTTTGAACCTCGAAACCGAGCTCCGCGCCACGCGCCGCGAAGGCGCGGCCGCGCTGCTCAGAGTAGTTTGTCCGGTTGCCCAAGTAGGCCAGATGGGGCACGCCGAGGCGGGCAAAATAGTCTGCGGCCCGGCAACCGATGGCGTCGTCGTCGACGTCGACACAGGCCACCCGCCCGGGCCCCAGCGCCAGGTCGCAGGGAGCGACCACGGTGGGCAGTTCGAGGGCGAGCAGTTTCTCCGTGATGGGCGAGATCCACTCCGTGATGAGGCCGGTCGGGGACCAACGTCGGAGGAGACGCTCGAGGTCCTCCCAGGGGCGATAGATGTCGACCATCCAATAGTCGCGTCCCGTCTCGACGAAGGACTGGATGCCGGGCAGGAGCCGTTGCACGTTCACCGCCGAGAGCACGACGGCGACGCGCTTTTTGTTCACCGGGGGACGCGGTCGGGGGGCCGAAGGAGGGGATCTTGTCTCTGTTTGGCGCAAAACGAAAAGAGTTTCCCGCAAAATACGGTATACGCCCCTTGTCGCAACGGTTAAGATGCCCTCTGACGTACATTGACTGCGGTTCCGCCGCACTCCCTCTAGCACCCCATTTCACCCACTATCCTGAAAACACCGTGAGCGAATACTTCGACCTCCCCCGCATCCCCTTTGAGGGTCCCAAGTCCAAGAACCTGCTGGCCTTCAAGCACTACAACCCCGACGAGCTCGTCGAGGGCAAGACCATGAAGGAGCACCTGCGCTTTGGCGCGCCCTACTGGCACGTCATGCGCGGCATGCTCTCCGACCCCCTCGGCGAGGGCACGGCGATCATGCCTTGGGACGACCAGTCGACCTCGAAGGACAACGTCCTGCGCCGCGTCGACGTCTTCTTCGAGTTTCTCGATAAGATCGGGATCGACTACTACTGCTTCCACGACCGCGACATCACGCCCGAGATGGAGGACCTGAAGAAGAGCAACGAGATGCTCTCGATGGTCGTCGAGCGCCTCAAGGAGAAGCAGCAGGAGACGGGCAAGAAGTTGCTCTGGGGCACCGCCTGCCTCTTCAACCACCGCCGCTACGCACAGGGTGGGGGTACCTCGCCCAATGCCGACGTCTTCGCCTATGGCGCCGCCCAGGTGAAGGCCGCGATGGACGCCACCCACGCCCTCGACGGCGAAGGCTACACCTTCTGGGGTGGCCGCGAAGGCTACGCCACGCTGCTCAACACCGACATGAAGCGCGAGCTCGACCACCTCGCCGCGCTCCTCCACATGGCGGTCGACTACAAGAAGGCGATCGGGATGAAGGCCCAGTTCTACATCGAGCCGAAGCCGCGCGAACCGACCACCCACCAGTACGACAGCGACTCGGCCGCCTGCCTCAACTTCCTCCGCGAATACGGCCTGCTCGAGCACTTCAAGCTGAACATCGAGACCAACCACGCCGAGCTTGCGGGTCACACCGTGGAGCACGACCTCATGGTCGCGGCCAACGCCGGCGCCCTCGGCTCGATCGATGCCAACCGCGGGGACCAGCTCATCGGCTGGGACACCGACCAGTTCCCGACCAACATCTACCAGACCACCCAGGTCATGCTTGTGGTCCTCGGGATGGGCGGATTCACCACCGGCGGGCTCAACTTCGACGCCAAGCGCCGCCGCGAGTCGCACACCCCGGAGGACCTCTTCTACGCCCACATCGGCGGCATGGACGCCTTCGCCCGCGGCCTCAAGATCGCCGCTGCGCTGCGCGCCGACGGTCGTCTCGAGGAGTTCAAGCAGAAGCGCTACGCGAGCTACGACGCTGGCATCGGGGCGAAGATCGAGAAGCGCGAAGTCGGCCTCGTCGAACTCTCCGAGTATGCTCTCGGCGCCGGTGAGCCCCAGCTCGCAAGCGGTCGCCAGGAGATGCTCGAGAACCTCATCAACGACTTCATGTGAGCCGCGAGGCCTCCTCGCTTATGAGTTATTACATTGGCATCGACGTCGGGTCGTCCTCGACGAAGGCGGTGGTCGTGGACGGGGACGGCAAGGTCGTCTACACCACGCTCCCGGCCTATGCCTTCGCCACGCCCAAGCCGGGTTGGGCGGAGAGCAATCCGGAGGACTGGTGGCAGGCGGCCGTCAAGGCCCTCCGCGCCGTGACCTCGAAGTATCCCGCCGACCAGATCGCGGGCATCGGTCTGACCGGCCAGATGCACGGTCTCGTCCTCCTCGACAAGGCCGGCAAGGTCTTGCGTCCGGCGCTCATGTGGAACGACCAGCGCACCGCCGAGGAGTGCGCGGAGCTGACCGCCAAGGTCGGCGCGGACAAGGTCCTCGAGGTCACGGGCAACCCGATCCTCACCGGCTTCACCGCCCCGAAGATCGCCTGGGTGCAGAAGCACGAGCCCGAGGTCTGGGACCAGGTCGAGAAGATCCTCCTGCCCAAGGACTACATCCGCTTCTGCCTCAGCGGTGGCTTCTTCTCGGAAGTCTCCGACGCCTCCGGCACGTCGCTCCTCGACGTCGGCCAGCGCGACTGGTCGCCCCTCATGCTCGAGGCCTGCGGGGTGAAGCGGTCGATGCTCCCGGAACTCACCGAGTCGACCGCCGCGTCGACGCAGGTGAACGCCGAGGCCGCCGCCGCCACCGGGCTCAACGAGGGCACGCCGATCATCGCCGGGGGCGGGGACCAGGCCGCCGGCGCGGTCGGTTGCGGCATCGTCAAGCCGGGCGTGGTGAGCGCGACGCTGGGCACGAGCGGCGTCGTCTTCGCCCACAGCGAGACCTACCAGCCGGAGCCACAGGGCCGCCTCCACGCCTTTTGCGCGGCGGTCCCGGGCAAATGGCATTACATGGGCGTGCAGCTGAGCTGCGCGGGCTCCTTCCAGTGGTTTCACGACAAGCTCGGCGCGAGTCGCAGCTTCAAGGAAATCGACGCACTCGCCGCCACCGCCCCGGCCGGGAGCGAGGGTTTGCTCTTCCTCCCGTATCTCTCGGGCGAGCGCACCCCGCACCCCGACCCCGATGCGCGCGGGGCCTTCATTGGCCTCAGCCTGCGTCACTCCGAGGCGCACCTCGCACGCTCCGTCCTGGAAGGCGTGGCCTTCGGATTGCGCGACGGGCTGGAGCTGATCCGTGGCCTCGGGGTGGAGCCGAGCGAGATCGTCATCAGCGGTGGCGGGGCCAAGTCCGTGCTCTGGACGCAGATCCTTGCCGACATCTTCAAGACGCCGATGGTGCGCGTCACCTCGACCGACGGTGCGGCTTATGGTGCGGCCCTCCTCGCCGCCGTCGGCACCGGCGCCTTCGACTCGGTCGAGACGGCCTGCGAGGCGTGGGTGAAGGAAGTCGACCGCGTCGAGGTGGGCAACGATACCGCCGCTTACGACGCCTATTACGGCGAGTTTGCCCAGCTCTACCCGGCCCTGCAGACCCGTTTCGCGTCCCTCGCCCGCACCGTCGAGGCCCATAGCTGACGCCGCCTTCAGGCGTTCTTTTCAATCTTCATGGCCGCTGCGGGTTTGGTCCCGTAGCGGCCATGTCGTTTCGATCGGGTAGCGGCGCTTCCCGTCGAGCAGTTCGCTGCGGAAAAGATGAAACGCGGTGACCGCAAACGGGGCGGCGGCGAAGTCGCGGTGTCGCTTGAGAAACTGGCGCACGCTTTCGCGCGAGGCCGAAGCGGTCCGAGCGAGGGTGAAATGGGGCGTGAGGATGCGCTTCTCGGGCTCGAAGCCCACCGGCAGGAGCCCGTCTTCGATCCGCTTGTGGAGCTGGAAGAGGCGCGGGTGGGCGTTGCCGGTTCCGGCCCAGAGGGTGTGCGGC
>JBKHAU010000223.1:0-5101 GCA_046542725.1 Opitutales bacterium | reverse complement strand
CTACGACCAGAATTTGGGCGAAATTACGATGTCAAAAAAAGTGCTTACAGGTGAAGACGGCTTCGGCACCTAGCGGGGAGCTGATCTTAGCGAGGATGAGGTCCCGGCCGTCCTTGCCCCCTTGCCCGTCCGCCGCATCGAGGCTCCAGGGATTTTCGGCGAGCGCGTAGTCGAGGTGGACGGTGTTGCCGTTGCGGTTGGTGAAGCGCGAGAGGGCGACGTAGGTGGTGTCGACGCCGGGCACCTGCTTGCCGGCGACTTTGAGGGGGACGGGCTCGGTCTGATAGGCGAAGGATTCTTCGACCGCGCCGGTCGCGCCTTCGACCGGGGGAAAGGTGATCTTGGACAGGCGGCCTTCGGTGTAATCGTAGTCGAAGACGTTGCCCATGGGGTCGGTGAGGGTGTCGAGACGGCCGTCGACGTAGGTGAAGGCGATTCTCTTCGCATCGAAGGTTTTGTTGATGTTCCAGGTGTGGCGCTCGAAGGCGGCTTCGCGGCAGGAAGCCGGGTGTGCGTCGCCGGCGTCGGCGTAGACGTATTCGATGCCGTTGCCGTTTTTATCCTTGATGTATTTGAGGCGGAGGAGCTGGCCGACGACGGGCTGGTCGCCGAATTGGGAGGCCTCGGGGGCGTAGGCCTCGTAGTAGCACTCGGTCCAGTAGTTGCGGGTCCAGATAACGGAGTGGATGAGGTCGGGATTGAGCTCATCTTCGTTGATGGTGAGTTCCATGCGGTGGCTGGAGGCCTCCATGAAGGAGGCGGGGATGGGCTGGCCGGACTTGCTGAAGCGGTGGGCCTGGCCGTTGAGGTCGTAGAGGGTGAAGATCCCGTCTTTGACGACGACGCGGCTGCCGATGGAGCTGCGCCAGCCGGGGCCGAGGACGCGGTCGGGGCCGACGGGTTCGACGGCGTCGCCGCCGACGGTGAGCATGGTGTCGACGCTGGCGGTGCGGCGGAAGCCCATGGAGAGATTGCCGCCGATGAGGGGGATGCTGAGGTCCTCGACGGAGAGGGTCGGGATGAGGGAGTAGCCGTCGACGTAGAAGCCGTCTTTGAGGGTGTCGCGCTGGGGCATTTGCTCCGGCGTGGGATCGGCGACGGGCTGGCCGTTGAGGTCGAACTTGCGGTAGTGGGCGTCGGGCGCGAAATTGTCGAGGAAAGGCAGGCCCAGGGCGGTGATTTCGACGGCGGCGGACTGGCGGTAGCCGGGGGTGACGTTTTTATCGATGACGGTGGCGAGGCCGCTGATGCCGAGGCCGCCGACCGGACCCTTTGGAGATTCGGAGAATTCGGTAAGGGCGGAAAGTGTGATTTTCTGGTCTTTGAGCCCGACGCCGGGGGCGACGGCCTCGATGTGGAGGGTGGACGGCAGGTCGCTCTGGACACCCGGCTTGACAAAGTCGGCTTCGCTGCGGGCACCCGCATTTTTCCAGAGGCGCAGGTGGCCGGCGGGAAGGAGATCGAAGCCGTGGATCGTGTCGATTTCGTCGGGGTCGGAGGCGCTGTAATCGAGGGCGACGTGGGCGGCGGCGAAGCCGTGGGTCAACTTCGCAAAGGGTATGGCGGGTGCGCCGTCGAAGGCGAGGTAGTCCGGCTTACCGTTTTTGGCGGTCGCCAACTGACTGGCGTAAATCCGGTCGGTATCGACGGTGACGAGACCCGCTTCGCGGTTTACGTATTCGGTGCGCTTCGCGACGAAGCCGAGCGGACCCTCGAAGCCGTCCGGATCGACGGCGATCTCGATGGGAGTGTTTTTAACGGCGGTGACGGCTTCGAGGTAGAGCGTATCCGGCAGTTCGGACAAGCGGTAGGCGCCCGGCGCGATGAAGTCTTCACCGTCGCGCGCGGCGCCGCCCTCCTTCGCCCAGATACGCAGGGCGCCGGTGTCCGGGAGCGCGAAGGTGATATCAACCTCCAAACCCGTGCCTTTTGCCTTAACCGAGCGGGAGACGGCGCTGGGGAAGGAGGCGTCGTAGTCGATGCGGACGACGGGGTCGGCCGAGCCGGAGACGGCGATACCCCCCAGGGAGAAGGGGGTGAAGGCCAGTGGCGCCTGATCGTCCAGAGCATCGGGCAGGCGGTCGCGATTCTGATCGCCGGAGCCGGAGAGACCGTCGAGATTGAAACCGCAGGCGTATAGGGGGACGCCGTCCTTGACGCCTTGAGTGGGCTGGACGCCCTGGGGAGCGGAAAATGCCACGGAGACGGAGCGGGTTGCGAGGCTCGTGGTATTCAGCTGCTCGTAGTTGCCTTCCTCGTCGAGGGCCCGGTAGGTCGTGACGGAGATTCCCTGGCTGTTGCCCGCGGTCCAGAGGAGGCCGTTGACCTTGGCGATTTCGATGTAGCCCGCCTCGACCGGGTTTTGCATGGCGCGGTCGTAGAAGAGCTGCCCCTCGGTGATCCGCACGTGGGTGGCTCCGGGGTCTTGGATTTGGAGGGTGACGCCGTAGGGGCCTTCCCTACCCTCCCCGCCGATCGCGTAGACGGTCTGGGAATCCCCGTCGGCCTCTGTGGGGATGCGGACCGTATCATCGACGTTGATACGGATGCCGCTCTCCTCGGCGAAGATGACGCGGAAGAAATTGTCGTGGTCGCGCCGGGTGAGGCTGTCCGTGCCGGCGACGCCGCGGGCGAGGATCTTTTCGTGGTTCACGGCGGCGGCGACGAGCGGATCGACGACGATGGCGGCGACGGTGGGCTCCGCCGCTAGGAACTCAATGAGGCGAACGGTGGCGGCTTGATCGTAGCCGACGGTGTCCTCGCCGCTATTGTCGAGGGGGGTGCGCGGACCGTTTGAGGTGACGAAATCGTGGGTTTCATCGGAGTCCGGCTTGAGGTAGGCGAAGTTCGCCTGAAAACCGTTGCGGGTGTTGAAGTGGAGGAGCTCGCCCGACTTGCTGCGGACGAGGCCGCCGCCGGGATGGCTCATGTCGAGGATCACGAAATAGGGCCGGCCAATGGAACCTTCGAGGAATTCCTGATGCCATCTTCGCCCCACCCGCTCGATCGTGGAGACGGCGGTGGCGCTGCCGACGTTGACGGAGTGCTTGAGGTGGCCGTTGTAGTTGAAGCGGTAGCCGAGGCCGCTATGGGGGATGAAGTAGCCCTGGTCGGAGAGGTCGGTGGGGTAGACGCGCTGGCGCGGGAGGGAACTGGGGCTGGTGATGTTGTATTGGTTGGTGCTGGCGAGGACGCTTTTATCGCCGAAGTAGACCCGCTTGAAATCGTTCCAGCGGTTGAAGGCCTCGACGTGGTCGGAGAGGGAATCGCCGTCGCTGTCGGCCAGCTCCTTGGGGTCGTTTCCGCTGTCGGGCGCGTGGTAGGCGGCGACCTGCATGGGGCGGTCGTGGCCGCCTGGGATCGGCAGCTTGAGGAAGTCGCTCGAGGGCGTGGCCGTCCCGCCAAGAAGCGCGCCGCGGTGCTCGCGGAGGTCGATAAGGCCGATTCTGCTGTCTTCCCCGCCGGGCACGCCGCCGGACATGCCGACGAGGGCGTGGGTGTCCTCGGGGGCGAAGGCGATCTCGCGGGGGCCCATGTATTCGGTGGGACGCTTCGCGAAGGTCACGTTCGTGCCGAGGCCGTCGTAGGAGTAGCCGTTGATGGTCTTCTCCGTCGCTTTGCGGATGGCGAAGTCCATGAGCGAGCCGCTGCCGAATCCGCGGATGGCGTCCGACTCGGAAAGCGGCATGACCCCGAAGTTGTTGGTCTGGAACATGGAGACGAGCGCCATGTCGCCGCGGTTGCTGATGCCGACCCCGGAGGCGCCGACCATGTCGTTCGGGTAGAGATCCCTGTAGGCCTCGACCGCACCGTAGTCCTCGTAGGCGTCGCTCATGATCGAGTGAGCCTCCGCCGCGACGGCGGCCTGCGTGTGGAGTGTCGGGCCGATGGCGCCGACGCTCACGGAGCCGCCCACGGCGGCCGCCGCGCCCGCCGCCGAACTGATGCGCTCGGTAACCGTGACCCAGGGATGTTGGATGGTCGCACCGGTGGCTGCGAGTTCGCGACGCACCCTGGCCGTGTCCTCGCCCGGGAGGGAGGTCGGCACGTGGTCGATCTTCTCCATGGTGTTCAGGTCGAAGACGAGGACGCCGCCGGTCCACTCGTCGGAGGTGGGCACGTAGCCGAACGGCGTGGCCCGGCCGCCCTGCGTGCCTTTCACGGAAACGATGGCGATGTTGCCGTCCGGCGAGACCGCCATGTCGGAGACATCGTGGAGCGTCAGTCCCTCCAAGACCCGGGGAGCGGAGAATTGCGGTTGTTCGTAGAACTCCCGCTTCACCACTTCTCCGGAGACGTCGAGCCCGGCGATCGCGATGGTGCTGGGAGGCGCGTCGTTTTCGGCTCCGATCGCTTCAGTTTCGAGGATCTGGTTGAAAATCCGCGGTCCGGAGACCTTTTTTTCGGTGATGACGAAGAGCGTCTCGCCGTCCGGACGGACGGCCATGGCGGTGATGTCGCCTTCGCCCGGGACGGAGTGGGACTCGATCTTCCCGCCGGCGGGAATCAGGCCGCCGTTCTCGAACTTTCCATGCGGGTGGAGGGCGATCTCCGTGACTCGGTTTCCGGAAGCGACGAAGGCGCGGCGGCCGTCGGGATGGAGGGCGAGGAAATCGCCGCCGATATTGTAGGTGCCTCCTTTCGGTCCTTCGACGATCAGCTGGCTGTCCGTGAGCAGGACGACATGGTCGTCGTCCGGCGTGATCGCGATGTCGTTGACGGATTTTTCGACGGCCGACGAGGACAGGAGCGGCACGCCGTTTGCGGCGCTGGCGGAGACGCTGGTATACTGTCTGTCTTCCGAATGCTCGTCGCCGACGACGCCGATGCGCAGGGCTTCGGCGTTCAGGGGTGCGGTTGCGCTGAAGGCGAGGCACGCGAGGAGGAGGGTTCGAGGGCGGAGGGCGCGTAGAGGGCGGAGGGCGGAGACCTGAGACCGGAGGGGGGCTTTTAGAGGGCGGAGGGCGGAGACCTGAGACCTGAGGGAGGCTTTTGGAGGGCGGAGGGCGGAGACCGGCGACCTGAGGGGGGCGGCGAGTCTGACGGGGGCGCGGGCTGGACGGGCTTCGCTCGGGCTACGCGCGTCGAGAGCACCGCGGTC
>JBKHAU010000222.1:0-5108 GCA_046542725.1 Opitutales bacterium | reverse complement strand
GTAGAAGGAGGATGCCCCCTGTGGATCGAGGTCGCAGAGCAACACGCGATAGCTCTCCTGCGCCGCAAGATAGGCGAGGTTGACGGCGGCGGCAGTCTTGCCCACGCCTCCTTTGATACTGTAGCAGGCGAGAATTTTCATGCCGGGAGGGGCGGTAACGTGGTGACACGGGGTGGCGCCGTCCGCACCGCCTTGGCGAAGACCGCCCAGCGAGCCGGCACCTCTGCCCTCCGCGCTTCCTTCTCCTCTTCGGCGAGGGCAAGCAGGGCGCCGAGACTGGCCGCAAGAGGCGGGTCGGCCGCAGCCAGCCAGGGCGTGAGCAGGGCCTGCCGCACGCAGGCATCGTTGAACGCGCCGAGGGAGTCCTGAAGTGCCTTGAGACGCTTCACCAGAGGCTTGGGCGACGCGGCGAAGCAGGGCGCGAGCAACTCGATGACGTAGCGAAGTCGCTTCACCTCGATGCGCAGAGCATGCACCGCGGCCTCGGGCGCAGACGCCTCGAGCGCTTCTCCCGCCTCCCGGAGCGCATGCAGGCGCTGCTCGACCGCTCCCTCCGCGAGGATCGCAACGGGACGCTCGGCGTGCTTGCCGGCGGGCCGCGCGTCGGGCTCTGTCAGGCGCTCCTCGAGCGCTGCGAGTTCCCGCTGGGTCTGCGCCGCGCGCAGCCTGCGCGCGACCGCCCGATACTCCCGCTTGCGCTCCGACCGCAGGCGTTCGAAGAGCATGGCCAGCCCGTCCCGCAGGCTGGCCGGCACCTGCGCCTCGAGCGACCGCTCCTCGAGAAGCTGCACATCGAGGTCGCGCAACCGGTTGGTCGCTCGCGCGAGGTTGCCGAGTTGCCCTCGCAGCGCACGGGTCTCGGCTTTGGGCCATACCCCAGGAAGCAACGCGAGGAGCGAACGCATGCGCCGCAGATGCACGCGAAAGTCGTGCAGAAACTCCGTGTCGACGTCCGCAATGATGCCCGCCTCGGTCGACCGCGCGGCCGCCAGCAGCCGCCCGAGCAGCATCGGCAGGACCTCTCCCGCCGGGGCCCGGGGGTCGAAGTCGAGGGCAACTTTACCTGATACACCGTAGCCGAAATCCGGGACCGGACTCCAGACCCCGTCCGAACAGGGCTCTTCCGCCCGCAACGGCGCAAGGGCGGCAGTCACTGCCCAGCCTTCTTCCTCGTAGCCTCGCAGCGGCTCGACCCGCACCCAGGTCGCGCTGGGCCGGCGCCCCCCGACAGGTCGCCAGCCGGCCAGGGCCAACCGCACCACTGTCTTGTCCTCGCCGTCGAGGAGAGCAAGCGACCCTCGTTCGAGGCGACCCCAGGGACCCGCTACGGCCGCACGCAGCCCGAGCATCGACTCCAGGTTCGACCGCAGCGGACCTTCCGGCAGCGCCTGCGGCACGAGCTTGGGGGCCCTCTCCCAAGGCCCCCTCATCAGCGGCGCGCCAAACGGAAAGTCCTCCTCGTCATACAGTTCGAGGGCCTCATCGGTCTCCAAAAGGAT
This sequence comes from Opitutales bacterium, assembly GCA_046542725.1. GTDB lineage: Bacteria > Verrucomicrobiota > Verrucomicrobiia > Opitutales > Oceanipulchritudinaceae > CAWVVV01. The sequence continues at coordinate 3,609 of JBKHAU010000222.1, read as the reverse complement.
CCGTCCAGCCTTCCCCAGCGAACCTTCGACCGACTCCAGGCGGCGTCCGCGAGCGCTCTCGGATTTGCCCGCGCGCACCGTCCAGCGGCTTTCGAGGAGTGCTTGCAGCGCCTTCCGATCCGCGCCCGAGAGATGAATTGAACGCTTCATCGATCCTCCGTCTCCGGCCCCCTCCAGACTCCCGCGCGACCGCCAAGGCCACCGGCCGCCCCTCGCCCGTTTCCGGCATGCTTCCGCGCGGCCAAAGAATTCCGCCCGGAAACCACTGAACGCATCCATCCGATGCCCCGTGTTGAAGGTGCGAACTGCCTCTCTGGCAAGCGATCGTGACCCCTTCGGAACAATTGTAACAATCAGCTCCCACCAACGGAGCTCGTCACGCGCTTCCATCCGGTGAGCCGCCGTACGCTCGCCGCCAGCTCCTCTGCCATCGCCGCGTGCTGGGGCGCGACGGGATGTGCATTCCACGATGTGCCGGCGTAGTCGGGCAGGAAATGCACCCCGATGAACTCCTCTCCCGCGGCGCGGAAGTGCGCCTGCACGGCGACCAACGCGCGCTCCACCGCCGTCGCCCGGTCCGGGGCGTAGCCGGGCAGCATGGGACTGGAAATGAGCAGCACCTTGGCCGCCGGGTAGAGCGCGCGCACCCGTTCGACGAGCGCGACGTAACCCGCCACGAAGACCGCTTCGTCGAGCATCCCCGCGCCATAGTCGTTCGTCCCGAGGCAGATCGTGACGAGGTCCGGCTGATAGGCGGAAGGATCCCACACCGAGGTCGGCTCGTCGGGCAGCGTGCGCTCGAGAAAATCGATCGCAGGCAGTTCACCGGTCTTGCCCTGCCAGTCGCGCACCACGCCTCTGCCCCCATAGCTCACGAGATGCACCGCCGCCCCAAAGCGCTTCGCCAGCAGCCAGCCGTAGGTCTGCTCCGCATTCCACGTCTGCGGTCCATCCGCCGCATAGGGCGGCAGAAAGTCGATGTGGTCCCCGCTGGTGATGGAATCACCGATACAGAGCAGGCGCCGCTCCGCGACCGACGCCTCGACGGGCAAAAACTCTCCGCCCTCCGGCAGGAGAAAGCGCTCGAGCGTGACGACGCCCTGCCACGCCTCGTTGCGCCGCACGAGACGCACGGTGTGCTCGGCTTCCGGGTCGAGTCCCTCCGCGAGAGTGAGTTGAAACGGTCCGTCGCGCATTTCCAGACGCGGCGCGGGAGCCCCGTCGACCTCGCGGTTGAAGGCGTTGAAATCGCCCTCCAGCCGTCCCTCGAGGCGCAGGCTCGCCCCCCGAAAGCGCACCGTTGTCTCGATTCCCGGATACGCCTGATGCACGGCCTCGCCGTCTCGCTGCACGCGCCCCATGTAGCTGACAAAGGCATCGCTCGCCACCCTCTCGACCGGCGCGGCATGGGCCGTCCAGACCGCAAAGAGGAGGCACGGGAGAACACCTTTCAAGAGGACACGGAGACGACGGCCGGGAGTGAGGAAGGTCATGCCGCGGAGCGTGCCTCCGGCGCCACCGTGCGCAAAGCGAAAACCGCCCTACCCGCCCGCCGCGATCTGCGCGAGGATCGCGTCCTGCCAGCGGGCCAGACGCAGGCTGTCGCCCCAACGCATGCGCGGACTCTCGAGCAATCCCTCACGCAGGCAGCGGTTGGCCTCCTCAAACTCGAAGCGGAAGCGACCGGCGGGCTCTGCCGCGAAAGTGCGCCGCTCCTCCCCGTCGCGATGCAGGTGCGCGACCGCGGGAGCGTGAAAGGCCGGTATCTCGATCCGCCCCTGCGAGCCCCAGAGGGTGGCATGCACCCCTGCCGCCCGACCGACCGAAACGGTGAGCTGGGCAACCGTCCCGCCAGGATAGTGCACGGTCATCGAGGTCGTCGCATCCACCCCCGTGGGCGCCAGCGCAGCACTCGCCACGGTGCGCCCCGGGCCTTCTCCCAGAAGCATCTCCGCGAGGGTGAGCGGATACACCCCGAGGTCTCGCAGGGCGCCCCCCGCCAGGGCCGGATTGAGGTGCCGACCCGCCGCATCGTCCCCGGCGTCAAAACAGAAAAAGGCCTGCAACAGGCCCGGCTCCCCGATCGCCCCCTCGCACACCCAAGCCTGCACCTGCGCGATCGTCGGGATGAAGCGCGTGGTCACCGCCTCCATGAGAAAACGGCCACCGGCCCGCGCACTTGCCACCATCGCCTCGACTTCCGCCTCGGAGAGCCCGAGCGGCTTTTCACAGAGCACACCCTTGCCGGCTGCAAGCGCCTCTTGCACGAGCGCGAGATGATGGTTGTGGGGCACGGCGACATAGACCGCCTCGACCGCCGGATCGGCGAGGAGCCGGGCATAGTCGCCATAGGCCCGCTCGACGCCGAATTCCTCGGCGAAGGCGCGCGCCCGCCCTTCGTCGCGGGAAGCCACCGCAGTGAAGCGCATGCCCGGCATCGTCGCGGTCTCCGCCGCCACCGCGCGGGCAATGCGGCCTGGCCCAAGCAGGCCCCAGCGTATCTCGCGTTCCATCCCCGCACCCTGCCCCGCCGGCTCGCCCGAGGCAACTCCTCAGAACTCCCAGCGCGCCCGCACCGCAGGCGTGAACCCGAGCCCGGGCTCTCCCACACTGTAGGCGTAGTCCACGTCGAAGAGATTTTGCAACGAGCCTTGGAACCGCAGCCCGGGCGCCGCTCTCCAGTCCACCGTGAGATCGACCACGGTGTAGGCCGCGAGCTCGACCTCGCCCGTCGGGATCGAACTGCCGAGCCGCTCACCGATGTGGCGGGCCCGTGCCGCGACCTGCACCTCCTCGCTCGCCCGCCACTCGAGGCTCGCGCCCAGACGCCACTCCGGCCGGTCGCGCAAGGGCGCCGCCCCCTCCGGCAGGATCGGCCGGGCGAGAGAGACATCGCCTTCGAGACGCCAATCGCCCGCCTGCAGGCGGCCGCTGAGGTCGAATCCTCGCACCTTGAACTCCCCGCGGTTGAGAAGCCGGGGCGGGGGACCGGCATCGAAATCAATGAGGTCCTCATAGCGCGTCTCGAAGATCGAGAGCGCGACCTGCCGATCGGCTTCTGGCGAGGTCCAGACCAGGTGTGCCGCGCCGGAAACGGCCGTTTCCTCCCGCAGGTCGGGATTGCCGACGAGCGGGTTGGCGAGGGCATAGAGGCTGGGAAACTTGGCCCCGCCTGCAGCGAGGCGCCGAGCAGCAGCCCGCGTGGGCCCGCCTGCCAGTCCACCCGCGCCTGCTGGCTGAGATGCGTCCCATCGCGCTCGTTGGCCTCGAGGCGGGCGGCATAGGCGAGCTCCCAGTCCCCCACGCCGCCGTGCGCCTCGATCGCGCCGCTGCGGTTGGTCCGGCTAATCGCATAGCGCGCGGGCAGGGCAAATCCGCCCCCAAAGTCGAACACACTGTCGGTTTCGCCCGACTCCCGCTCGAGCCCTCCGCCGAGCGCAAGCTCCCAGTCCTCGCCCAGCGCGAGCGCATAATGGGCCGACGCGCCATGGCGCTCGAGGAGGGTCTCCGCCGTCTGGGCCGGCAGACCCATCGGATCGCGCGCCCCCGGCGCCACCCCCGGCGTGTCGAGGGAGAGCTCGTTGCGGTATCCAAAGAACCGGACATGCA
>JBKHAU010000221.1:0-5121 GCA_046542725.1 Opitutales bacterium | reverse complement strand
TGGGCAATGTCAAGATGTACAACCGCCACGAGATGCTCGACCTCGTCGTCTGCGACGGCGTCGCCAAGGGCATCATCACGCGCAACATGACGAACGGCGCGATCGAGCGCTGGGGGGCCGACGCCGTCATCCTCGCCACCGGCGGCTACAGCACGGTCTTCTTCCTCTCGACGAATGCGGCGGGCTGCAATGTCACCGCGGCCTGGCGGGCCTACACCCGCGGTGCCGGCTTCGCCAACCCCTGCTACACGCAGATCCACCCGACCTGCATTCCCCAGGAGGGCGAGCACCAGTCCAAGCTCACCCTCATGTCGGAGTCGCTGCGCAACGACGGGCGGGTCTGGGTGCCGCAGAGCCGGGAGGTCGCGGCCAAACTCCGCAAGCGTGAGATGAAGCCCTCTGAGGTGCCCGAAGAGGAGCGCGACTACATCCTCGAGCGGAAATACCCGAGCTTCGGCAACCTCGCCCCGCGCGACATCTCCTCGCGCGCCGCGAAGGAGGTCTGCGACGACGGACGCGGCATCGCCCCGACGGGCTACGGCGTGTATCTGGACTTCAAGGACTCCATCGAGCGCCTCGGCCAGAAGACCATCGCCGAACGCTACGGCAATCTCTTCGACATGTATGAGAACATCGCCGGCTACAGCGCCTACGAGCAGCCGATGATGATCTATCCCGCGCCCCACTACACGATGGGTGGGCTCTGGGTGGACTACAACCTGCAGACCACCATCCCGGGCTGCTTCGCCGCCGGCGAGTGCAACTTCTCCGACCACGGGGCCAACCGCCTCGGCGCCTCCGCCCTCATGCAGGGCCTCGCCGACGGCTACTTCGTCCTCCCCTACGTCATCGGCAACTACTTCGGAAATCACATTCCGATCGGCCAGGCCGGCAAGTTCGACATCAACCATCCGGCCTTCGAAGAGGCCGAGCAGAAGGTGCGCGCGCGGGTCGACCGCATGCTCAAGATCCAGGGCAAGACAAGCCCCCGCTCGGTCCACATCGAGCTCGGCCAGATCATGCTCGACAAGTGCGGCATGGCGCGGAGCAAGGAGGGCCTGACCGAGGCCATCAGCCAGATCCGCGCCCTGCGCGAGAAGTTCTGGAGCGACGTCCGCATCCCGGGCGAGAGCGACAACATCAACGTCGAACTCGAGCGCGCCGGCCGTGTGGCCGACCACCTCGAGTTTGCCGAGATGATGTGCTACGATGCCCTCACCCGCGAGGAGTCCTGCGGCGGCCACTTCCGCGTCGAACACCAGACCGAGGAGGGCGAGGCCCTGCGCAACGACGCCGACTTCGCCCATGTCGCGGTCTGGGAATACAAGGGCTACGGCGAAAAGCCGGAGCGCCATGTCGAACAACTCGAATTTGAAAATGTCCACCTCGGCGTCCGCTCCTACAAGTAGGCGCCCCCACTCCGTTTCCCTACCATGTCCGAAAAGACGATTTCCGTGAAGCTCCGCATCTGGCGCCAGAAGAGCGCCAACGCCAAGGGCCACTTCGACGACTACGAGATGAAGGAAGTCTCCACCGCTTCCTCCTTCCTCGAGATGCTCGATCTCCTCAACGAGGACCTCATCGCCAGTGGTGACGACCCCGTGGCCTTCGACCATGACTGCCGCGAGGGCATCTGTGGGATGTGCTCGATGACGATCAATGGCGTGCCCCACGGCAAGCAGGCCCTCACCACGACCTGTCAGATCCACATGCGCAGCTTCGAGGACGGGGAGACGATCACGATCGAGCCGTTCCGCGCCCAACCCTTCGCCGTGATGAAGGACCTCGTGGTCGACCGCTCGTCCTTCGACCGCATCATCCAGAGTGGCGGCTACATCGACCAGCGCATCGGGGCCGCCCAGGATGCCAACGCCCTTCCCATCTCCAAGGAGATCGCGGACAAGGCGATGGACGCGGCCGCCTGCATCGGCTGCGGGGCGTGCGTCGCCGCCTGCCCCAACGCCAGCGCCATGCTTTTCACCTCAGCCAAGATGTCGCAGCTCAACATGCTGCCACAGGGTCGGCCCGAGCGCCACCGCCGGGCCCTCGCCATGGTCGAGACGATGGACGGGGAAGGCTTTGGTGCCTGCACCAACCTCGGTGAGTGCGAAGCCGCCTGCCCCAAGGGCATCAGCCTCGACTTCATCGCGATGATGAACCGCGACTACGGCGTGGCCAAGGTGAAGAAATTCTTCGCCATGGTGTAGCCCGACAGGCGTCCGCGCGGGGTCTCCACCCGCACGAAGGTCTTTTCAGAGGCCGGGTTCCATTGCGGGACCCGGCCTTGTCTTTGCCCCGTTTCCTTCATATCCTACCGAAAATGAAACCAATCTCCCTCCTTCGTCCCCTCCTCGTCGCCCTCCTTCCTCTGGCCGCCTGGGCGGCACCCTTCGACCCCGGCCAAACTCTCGAGATCGAGTTGGACGACCCGGCCGACTCGGTCAGCCTCAACGAGCTCGGCTACTTCACCCAGGCGGTGGAGAAGGTCCTCGCCGAGCGCGGCTATGCCGGCGAGTTCGAAGTCAATCGCTACAGCGGTGCTTCCCAGACGGATACCGGTCCGCTCGTGCATGTTCGCCTCGTGCGCTGGGACACTTTCGTTCCCACCGAGTTCGAGTGTCGCGTCTACGTCACCGCCATCGCCGACGGCAAGGACTATGATCTCGGCGTCCACGTCGGCCGGACCGATGCCTTCGCCCCGACCCTCAACCAGAAGGAACGGCGCCTCGTCGACTCGGCCGCCAACGCCATGCAAAAGGTCTACGACGCCCTCCTTGAGCAGGGTCTGCTCGTTCAGGAATAGGGAACGGCTCCTCACCCGCTGCCTTTTTGCTCGAGCCCGCCCCTTCACCGGAGGCGGGCTCGTGTGTGTCCCCCGCCGGCAGCGGAATTGACAGCTGGCCCCATGCTTGCTGTCGTTGCTCGCGTGCGCCTACGCCGTTCCAGGGCTCCGGAGGAAGACTTTCAGATGGCACCGATGATCGACATGGTGTTCCTCCTCCTCGTCTTCTTCATGACCGTGAGCACGCTCGCGCAGGACGAACGCCATCCTCTCGCCCTCCCCGAGAGCGAACGCAGCGAAGTGCCCCGGGAAATCCTCGCCCGCGGCACCATCTCGATCGAGATGCTCGACGCTGCCACCGCCCAGCTCTATCTCGGCGCCCGGCCGGTCTCGCGCGATGACTTGCGCGCCGCCCTGGAGGAAGCGCTGGCGACGCAGCCCGACCTCGAGGTGAACGTGCGCGCCGCCCGCGAGGCCCCCTTTCGCGAGATCCGGGAGGTTCTACAACTCTGTGCCGAGGCCGGCGCCTACAAGGTCGTCTACGCGACCTATCAGAAATCCTGACGCGGGCCGATATATCTCAGGACATGCCCCGCCTTCGTTCACGCCCCGTCGACCGGCCGACGATCCCCATCGCGCCCATGATCGACTGCGTGTTCCTTGTGCTCATCTACTTCATTGTCACCAGCACGCTGGAGAAGCAGGAAGCCGACATCGCTTTCGAGCTGCCGGGCGTCGTTGAACAGAGCGATCCACTCGAACTGCCGGATGAGCAGATCATCGAGCTCGACGGCGCGGGCCAAGTCGTCGTCAACGAGTTCCGCTACGACCGTCCCGAGGCCGGGCGCTTTGAAGAACTCGCCGCCATGTTGACGCGCTTTCGCCAGGCCTGCGATGCCAACAAAGTGGAGTGCATCGTCACCATCGCCCCGGCCGACGAGACCCCCCACCAGATGATCGTGAAGGTGATGGACGCCGTTTCCTTCGCCGGCATCGCCAACGCCAGCTTCGCCCTGGCCGCAGAATAGGAGACCACCATCCGACACCACCTCGAAAGAATCCCGACGCCGGTCTTCCTCGCCCTTCCTCTCGGCATCCTCGCCTTTTCCCTCGTGCGCTCCTTCCTCGCCCCCACCGAGGAAGCACCCCCACCGGTGCCCGTGGCCGTTCCGGTCGTGACGACTCCGGCCTCTCCGGCGACACCGCTCGGGATCGTCGCACGCACCCCACCGGTCGCGGCGGTCGAAGGTGCCCGCCTTCAGGGCACCCTTGAGGCGCCCGCGGAAGTCAGCCTCGGGGAATCGTTCGAAGTCACCATGCGCGCTTCCAACAGCGGTGAGGTGGCGTTGCGCGATGTGCTCCTCTGGCTGCCCCTTCCCGAGGGCGTCCACACCACCGGCGGCGCCCGCTACCTGCGCTACCGGCACCCCTCCCTTCTTCCGGGCGACCGTATCGAGCGGGTCGGCGTCCTCGTCCCGACCGAGCCCGGCCTGCTCTCCCTTGCCGCCCGCTTCTCCAGCGCACAGACGCCCGAGCAAATCGCACGAGCCGACCTCCAGCTGCCCACCGCCGTCCTTCAGGTCACCGCCCTCCCGCCCGACCAGCTCGTTCCCGGGAGCCGCTCGACCCTCTGTTTCGCGGTCGAAAATCTCGGCAACACCGCCGCCCGCAACGTCTGGGTCCGCGTCGTCGGGGGCTCGGTCGCTCCGCAAGGCTGGCGGGATCTGCCCGCGGGCGAACGCCGCGAAGTCTGCTTCTCCCTCCAGGCGCCGGCCGCAGGAGACTGGGAAGTGCGCGTCGAAGCCTCCGCCCTCGCCGCCGATACCGCCACCGCCTTGCGCACCTACCACCTCGAGCCGTAGCGGTCCACTCACGGGGCCGGCCGCCCCGACGACCGCCGCCCACGTGGACGCCAGGAGGGGTTCTGCGCTTGGTCAGGCAGTGGGCCTCCCGGTTTCTGCACTTGCCCCCGCCGGGCCGCCGTCCATTCGATAGCCGCATGGCAAGCACCTCGAAACAGGCCACCTGGGGCGGCCGCTTCTCCGGCGGGCCGGCGGAACTGATGGTCCACTTCGGCGAGTCCGTCTCCTTCGACCAGCAGCTCGCACGCTTCGACATCGAGGGCTCGCGGGCGCATGCCGCCATGCTCGCCAAGGTCGGTCTCCTCCGTGCCGAGGAAGCTGCTGCGATCGACACCGGCCTCGCCGACATCCTCGCCGAAGTCGAGGCCGGCCGGTTCACCTGGGAGGTGCGCTACGAGGACGTCCACATGAACATCGAGCAACAGCTCACCGCCCGCGTCCCGGCCGCCGCCAAACTCCACACCGCCCGCAGCCGCA
>JBKHAU010000220.1:0-5124 GCA_046542725.1 Opitutales bacterium | reverse complement strand
CCCTCTTTGGGACGGGCCTGCTGATCTATGGTCGCCTCGCCGGAGCGACGTTTCTTCTCATTCTCGCGGCGGCCGGCGGCACCTTCATCATCCGTCAGCTGCTCGCCCGCCGGGAACCCGCCGATGCCTGAAAAATCTGCCCGCCTCGCCTCCCTCGACGCGCTGCGCGGCTGCACCGTGCTCGCGATGATCATCGTCAACACACCGGGCACGTGGTCGGCGATGTACGCACCGCTCCGGCACGCTCCGTGGCACGGGCTCACGCCGACGGACCTCATCTTTCCCTTCTTCCTTTTCATCGTCGGCGTCTCTGTCGCGCTCGCCTATGGGCCGGAGCGGTTTGCCGGCAAGGACACGCCGAAGCCGCACCGCAAGGTCCTCGTGCGCGCGCTGAAGATCTTCGGGGTCGGACTCTTTCTCGCACTCTGGCCGACGTTTGCCTGGGGGGACTTGCGCTTTGCCGGGGTGCTGCAGCGGATCGCGCTCGTCTTCGCCGGGGCGGCGCTGCTGCACCTGCACCTGCGCATGCGGGGGCTGGTCGTGACCACCGCGGGGCTGCTGCTCGCCTCCTGGGCCCTGCTCACGCTCGTCCCCGTCCCGCGGGATGCGGTGAACGCGCGGGCCCTCGCCGAGGGTGTGGTGGAACGGGCCTGGGGCACCGAAGTCGCGGTCGAGGTGGAGGCCCGGGGCGACGCCTTTCTGGCTCCGAACCTCGAGCCCGGGACCAACCTCGGGGCGTGGCTGGACCGCCATCTCCTCCCGGGCACACGCTACGAGACGACATGGGACCCCGAGGGCTGGCTCGGCACGCTCAACGCCCTCGCCACCGGCCTGCTTGGCGTGCTTGCCGGACGGGCGCTGCGGCGTGTATCCAGTCGGTCGCGACAGACTGGGCTTCTCGCCGTGAGCGGACTCGCCCTGCTCACCGCCGGCTACGGCTGGAGCCTGCTGCTCCCCCTCAACAAGAACCTCTGGACGAGTTCCTACGTCCTCGTGTCGGTGGGCTGGGCCCTGCTCCTCTGGGCGCCGGTGCTCTGGCTCGTCGATGGGCGCGGCTGGCGGCGGCCGGCGTGGCCGGGTATCGTCCTCGGCGCAAACGCGATCACCGCCTATGTCCTCGCCGGCATGCTCACGGTGGTGGCCCACGCGACCTTCATCGCCGGGCGCTCACCCGCCGCGTGGGTCCTCGCCGGAGCCGACGCCCTCGGGCTCTCCGCCGCGTTTGGGTCGTTTCTCTTTTCCCTGCTCTACGCGGGCGTGGTCTTTCTGCCCGTCTGGTGGCTCTACCGCCGCCGCCTCTTCATTCGCCTATAGCCGCTCGAGCGGCAGGTCCTGGAGAAGGGGCTCACGCCCGAGGCGGCGGCGCATGCGACCGGCGAGGAGAAGGAAGAGTTCGGCCGTGGTGAAGGTGTCGCCGGCGGCGGTGTGGCGTTCGACCATGGGGAGGTCGAGCTGGGCACAGACCTCGTCGAGGGCGGGCGGACGCTGGTTGCCGTAGCCGGTGCGGTGAAAGGCGACGAGCTCGCGCATCGCCATCTGTGCGGTATCCACCATCTGATTACGCATGCGCAGGCCCCAGGTGCGACGCATCATCTCGTCGAGCATGGCGGCGTCGAAGCGCACATGGTGGCCGACGAGGACAGCGCCCTCGAGGAGGGGAAGGAATGAGCGCACGACTTCCGCCTCGGGCGTGCCGTGGCGGGTCTCCTCCGGAAGGATGCCGTGGATCGCGGTCGCCTCGTTGGGCGCGGGCTGCTGCTGATAGACGAGCCAGTCGGCCATTTCGACGAGACGCAGGCGCCCATTGTGCAGGGGCAGGATGGAGAGGGAAAGGACCCGGTCCTTGCCGATGGCAAAGCCCGTCGTCTCGGCGTCGAGGGCGACGAAGCGCACTGCGCCGAAGGGCGTGCGGCGCTTGAGTGGGCGACGGGACGCCTCGATATAGCGCGCGGCAAACTCCGGGCGCGGTTCACGGCGAAACCACTTCATCATCGCGCCTTCAGCTCGAGGCGAAACTCGGTCCGCACGGCCTCCTGCACCATGCGCTGGACGTCGAAGACATTGGCGAGCTGGGAGCGCTCGAGCTTGGTCAGCGAGCCCGGGTCGAGGAAGCGGCCGGAGTCACCCCGCCGCAGCCCGGTGGAGAGGCGCAGGCGCAGGAGCAGGTCGTAGCCATCGTGGGCGAGGCGCGCAACCTCGGCGAGGCGCGGGGCGGCGGCGCCGACGTCGAGCCAGCGGCCCCCGGTGGAGTAGTGGCGGGCGAGGCGATACTTCAGGGCGAGGACACGGCCGGCGTCGCGCAGGGGAGAAAGGCCACGCGACTTGATGTCGAACTCGCCCGCGTTTTGCCCCTTCTTCTCGACGATGAACTTGCCCCAGAAGTTCAGCGGGGGCGGATTCTCCACGCAGTATTCGGCGAGGCGGCGGAGGAGCGGGTCACTCGCCGAGGCCGATTCGAAGATCACCTGTCGCAGGGCAATGGCGAGCGGCCGCTCACCGGCGACGAAGCGGAGATCGTAGAGCACGAGGGCGCGCAGGAGGGAGTCCCCGTCCATCCGCGCGGGCACGGTGCGCAGTTCGTCGGCCCATTCCTCATCGGTCCGGCACCAGCGCGGGTTCGACGCCATGACCCCGCCCTGGCAACGGGAGAACCCGCAGTCCACGAGCAGCGCGACCACCTTCTCGGCGAGACGAAGAAAGAGGCGGCGGTGCGCCTCGTCGGTCTCCGCATCGCCGCTCGCGGCGAAGATAAAGGCGTTGTCCATGTCGGTCCGCAGGACCTGCTCGCGCCGGCCATCGCTCCCCACCGCGATCCAGGCCCAGGGGATCTTCGGCAGGCGTACGCCCTCGCCCTGCAACTCGGTGCGGGCGACCTCGATGAGCTGCTGGAGAAGCTCGTCGTAGAGTTCCGCGCAGACCTGCCCGAGGAGAACGCCGGAGACGCCACCCTCGAGATACTCCCGTGCGATGTCCTCGACCTCGTCGCAGATTTCGCGAAAACGCGCGCGGGAACGGGCGAGGCGCAGTTCGCGGATAAGGGCCGCGGGGTGATGCGAGCCCTGCGCGAGCAGGTCCTTCTGCGTGCAGACGTCGAGGGCGGGGGTATCGGGCGTGCCGTCCTCCGTGACGCAGACCTGACCGATGCGCTCGCGCAGCATGAGCAGAATGGCGGCGGTCGCACTCTCCCGCGGAGCCACCGTGATGACGGGCTGGGCCATCACGCTGGAGACCGGGTCGCGCGCATCGCCGTGGCCGACGATGACTTGCTTCACAAGGTTGGTGCTCGTGACCATGCCGACGGGCCGGCGCTCGTCGTCGACAACGAGAATGGAAGGCACCCGCTTGGCCACCATGAGGGCGGCGGCCTCCTCGATGGGGTCGCTCGGGAGGCAGGTGAGGAGGCGCTCGAGCGGCCTCGGCCGAATGACCCGCGATCCCTCGAGGTGGGCCTGGAGGAGCGAGGCCTGCTCCGTCCCGGTGACGGCGGCGGGCAGGCTGGAGCCCACCCGGGTGGCCCAGAAGAGGTGGCGTCGCACATAGTTGCGCGCTCCATCGTTGCTCTCGAGGAGCGGTTGCACCGCGCTCCACGGCAGACGATAGAGGAGGCAGTCTTCCATCACCTCGGCGGAGACCCGAAACGGCTCCTGGCGGACAAGGGCGGTGAGCCCGAGCACATCGCCGACGTCGCGCACATCGACGCGTTCCTCGCCCTGCTCCGCCTTCCAGATGTACTCCACCCGGCCGCGGGCGAGAAAGAGCACTTCTTCACCTGGCGGATCGCCTTGCCGCCAGGCGAAATCTCCGGCCACGAGGACCTGCACCTCGGCCGCACCAGCGAGGGTCTCCACCTCCTCGGGTGCGAACATGGAAAAGGGCGGGAAACGCCGAAGGGCCTCGGCGATGCGCCCGGGAATGGCATTGCGCGGGGGGGATGGGGTCATCTCGCTCCCGAGGGCATCGCCTATCCGCCGCGTGGCAACGCCAGAAAGCGGTGCCCCACCGGAGCGTCAGAAGAGACGGGCGAGGTCGGCGAGGTCGGCGCGCACCTTTTCGACACTTGCCTCCAGCTGTTCTGGATCGAACTCGAGCAGGCTGTCGTCGGCCTCCGTCACGACGGCGGCGGGAGACAGCCGGTTGTCGAGCAGCGCCGGCAACACGCTCAACCCAAGGGCGAGGATGCGGGTGAGCATGGGATGCTGCGGCGCCGCCTCGGGCTCGTTCTGGAAGCGAATGAGCTCCACGATGGCGGGGGAGAACTTCCAATGCTCGAGGAGGGCGGCACCCGCCTCCGCGTAGGTGAAGCCGACGAGCCGTTTCTCGAAATCCGCGTCGAGAGGCTGGTCGTCGCGCAAGTCGTAGATCTCGAAGCCCTTGCGCTGGAAATACTGGTTGATCGCGACCTTCCCGATCCCGTGCAGGAGGCCCGCGGTGTAGAGCGCCTCGACCTCGTCTTCGAAGCGCAGGTGCCGGTTCAGCGCCTGACCGAAGAGAGCCAGCGCCACGCTGCGCACAAGGAGTTCGCCGCGTTCGAAGCCGTAGAGCTCGATCGGTGGGTCGAAAAGGGGCTGGGAGGCGGCCGTCGCGACGAGTTGGTAAACGGTGCGAAAACCGAGCCGCTGGATGGCTTGGTCGATGCTGTCACAGGGCATCCCGCCGCAGAAGTAGGCACTGTTGGAGAAGCGTAGGACCTGCGCCGTGAGCGAGGCGTCTACCTTCAAGAGGCGAATGATGTCCTCGGCGCTGGCGTCGTCGCTGCGCAGGAGCCGCTGCAGGCGCGGCAGGACGCGGGCCGCGGGGGGCAGCTCGTGGACGTGGTCGAGAAGTTGCGCGATCTCCATACGGCGTGGCGGGGAAGCGAGGGTTCGCAGGTGCCTTTCTTACATCGGCCAGTGGTCACCGGCCCTCAACGACAATGCCCCGACGACCAAAAACACGGTTTTCCCCGCCGCCACTATGCAGAAAAGACCCTAATCAGGCGGCAACTGGGGGACCCGACGCGCCGTTCCGCGTGATGCCTACTCCCAGATTTCCTCGAACAACGCGTGCATGAGGGCGAAGGCGCGCTTGGCCGTGCGGGCGTGATAGGCCGACTGGCCGGGGTTGTCGGCCTCAGGGTTAGTGAAG
>JBKHAU010000219.1:0-5131 GCA_046542725.1 Opitutales bacterium | reverse complement strand
GCCAGGCTTTCGTGCGGCAGCGTCCGCTTCCCCACCTCGCCGACGTCGCCCTGCAGGATCCGCTGACGGGTGTGCTCTACCTGCAGTTTCGCGGGGATACCGACTCCATCTGGCGACTCGATCCGGCTGACCTCTCGCGCCTCGAAAAGGTCTATGAGGACGACGACCTTCGCGATTTCACGGCGTTCGACGGCTTCCTCCTGGTGCGCCACTGGTCCGAAGAGGTCATCACCTCCTACGACTCCAACGGCACTCTCGCGCACGCCCTCGACTACGGATACACCGAGATCAGCGGCCGTCTCGGGATGAGCCTGGCAGGCTGGCATGTGCCGACGCGACGGGCCTTTTCGACCGATGCGTGGATCTCCGAAGCGGGTGACAAGCGGAGCGCCAACAACGCCTCCGCGATCGCGATGGATGAGGAAGGCGTGATCACGATCGTGGGCAATGAGGACGTGCCGAACAGTCACTGGACGCTGCCGATGCATCTCTCGCCCGACGGGCAGACCATGGTCGAAGCGCGCGGGGAACGCATCGCGGTGCCCTCCTACACCGAACTCGGGCGCACGCTGCCACACGTGGACTTCGCCTTCTTGCCCAACGGCGAGGGGCTCGCCCTTGCGGCGATCTTCGAAGACGGCAGCTCCGAGGCAAATCCTGCCTTGAGCGAGCTCTCCCTTCTCTACGCCCACAACCTTTCGCTCCAAACGACCGTCCAGCTTCCCGGCCGGGCGCGTGCGCTCGTCCTCGTTGGAGACAAAGCGGTCGCGGTCACCCAGCTTGGCCTGCGCTCGATCATCCAACTGCGGGAGGCGGCCACCCTCGCCGAACTGGGGTCCACCGTCGCTCCTCCTGTCGCCCCGGCTCAGCTGGTCCTCACCGACCGGGATCACGCCTCCATCTCGATATCGTGGACCGACCGCTCGGCGAACGAGTCCGGGTTCGCCATCTACCGCCATGACGGCGACGATCTGATCCTTCTCGGCACGGTCGGGGCCAACGTTACGGCCTACACCGCGACCGGCCTCGCGGAGGACCGCAGCTACCGCTTCACCGTCACGGCCTACAATGAGACGGGCCACTCCCCCTCCCCGCCGAGCGCTGAGTTTCGCACCACGACAAAGCGACCAAGCGGGGTCCTGCGGGATCTGCAGGTCACCGAAGCGGGATCGCGCACCGTCACCCTGAGCTTCGATCTGGATTTCCCCAATGCGGTCCAGTCCGAGATCTATGTGCGCGAGGACGACACCTTCGGTGCCTGGCGCTCCCTTGGCACGATCCTGCCCGGCCCCAACGTCCTCCGCATCGCCGATCTCGAGCCGGACAGATACTGGACTCTGCGCTTTCGCGTGACCAATGCCTTTGGTGAGACCGAATACTTCCCGACCGCTCTCTTCGGCACGCTTCCGTTTGCATGGGAGCGCCCCGGACTGAGCTGCGCGCACGACGGCATCGCCTACCTCGCGATGAGTTCGCCGGCGCGTCTCGTGCGCTACGACCTGCGCGAGAGGACATGGCTCGACCCGATCCCGCTGCCCGCCCCCCTCGACGCCCTCGCCGCAAACGATCAAGGTCTGGTCTACGCCATTGGCCGGCAGGTCTACGCCCATCGCGCCGAGAGCGGGACCACTCGCCTCCTGCACACCGTGAATGAGGGGAAGGTCGACCGACTCATCCCGGCGGGCGAGATCCTCTTCGTCGTGAGCAACCTGCGCTCCCGCACCTACGGCTATCTCGATGCCCTGCGTCCTGCCGACGGCACGGTTTTTTATCGCGACGCGACTCCGCGCGTCGACGGGCACTACGTCGAGTGCGGGAGCTTGTTCGCCACCGCCGGCGGTCAGCTGCTGGGGACCCGGTCTGACCTTTTCGAGGTCGGCCCGGCCGGCGAGTTGATCCACTTTCTCTCCATTCCCGAGGAGCGGCCTCAGGGGACCGAGGCCGCGCCGATCGCCTTCGATCATACCGGCGGCCGCCTCCTCACGCGGGATGGAAAGGTTGTTGGCCTTCTCTCCGGCGCGGTCCTGGCAGACTATCAGGCCGATCTGGCGGCGGGCTTCTTCACCTCTTCCGGCAGTGTGCTCACGGTGACCGACGATGGGCGCCTGCTCCACCTCGATGCCACCGGGATCCCGGTGGGCCTGCGCTGGGGGGAGGACATCTTTGCCCTCTATCCCCACCCCGATCACGCCGACACCGCCGTCGCCTTTCGCGCGGACGAAACCAACGAGCATGCCTTCGCCGCGCACGTCCTCTCGGTCCCAGCGCTCAATACGCTCGAGGCCGCACCAGCAGACCGCTTTGTCCGTCCAGATGCGCCGATCTTTGACGACGTGCGGGGTCTGCGCGCAGGCGACCTTCTGGTCGCCTGGAGCGCGCATCGGCCCGCCATCGAAATCTATGATTGGAAGCAGCAGCAGCACCTTCCCTCCGCCGGCCTGCTCGGGTGGCCGCGCTTCATCGCTGCGTTTCCCGCGCAGGACGCCCTGCTCATCGCCTATCCGGACGGACTCGTCTCCCGCTTCGACCTGAACTCGCGGAGCGAGACCTTCCTCCGCCGCTTCGACCACGACATCCAGGCGCTGGCGGGGGGTGCGTCCTTCGCACTCGTCGCGGAAGGAGCGATCGATCCTGACGAACCGTGGAAGCTCGCGACGACCCTGCATCGCCTCGACCAGGATGGCAGCTGGAGCGAGTTGGAGCTTCCCGCCGAACTCCGGGCAGTCGATCACCTCGCCTACGTCGACGGACTCGATGCCTTCCACTTGGGGCACCGCGACGAGACCTCCTCGCAACTCTTCAATAACGGCGCCTTTCGCGGCGTTCCGCTAGGCGCGAACGTCGCCTTCTCGCCCAGCGGCGCACGGGTGCTCGACCGCCCCCGGGGCGCGGTCCACGCGACCTCGGACTTTCGCGAATTGTTCCGCCATCAACGGCTCGAATACGGCACCTGGCTGGGCGAGCGGCCCGTCGGGCAGATTTCGAGTTTCCAGACCGGCACGAGCCTCGTCGTCTGGGACGAGCAGTTTGCCGCGTCCACCGAAGTGGACCTCTCCTTTCTGCAGGAAGCCTTTTTTCCCCTTTCTGATCAGTTGGTCGTTCTCCAGCAGCGGTATCGCCTCCCCTCCTTTGTGCATTTGAATGCCTCTCTGCAGATCGTCCACCGCTCAAACGAGATCGTCCTGCCGGCGTCGGTCCAGCTCACTCCGGGGACGATCGAGGGCCTGCCGTCGCCCGGAGAACTCGTCGCCACCGCAGGGTACTCCGCCTCTGAGCTGCCCGAAGGCACGACCCTCGAACTCACCCCCGCCGACACCCACGGATCCTACTTCAGCATCGATGGGAATCGCCTCTACCTCGCCCGCGCCTTCGAACCCTCGGCGCCCACGTCCTTTCGCTTCAACGCCTCGCTCCGCTTCCCCAACGGTTTTGTCGAGACAGGCTACCACCTGACTCTCCTGCGCGTCCGACCCGTCGGGGAGACCCCCGGGGTGAGGATCGAAAACGCCGGCGTGAGCAACCGCAGCCCGCTGGGCCGCTCCGTCGGCGTCCTCTCCCTCGTCTCCGACAGTCTGCAGGACACGGACGTGACGATGCGGTTGGTCGGGGCGGCGGATTCGCCATTTCTCCTCAACTACCGGACTCTCTATCTCAACGCGCCTTTGCAGTCGCCCTACCCGAGCGCCTATACCCTGACCGTCGAGGTGCTCTACAACGGGGAACTGCTCGGCCAAGACACCGTCGCGATCCCGTTTGAAAACATCGCGGAGACGCCGCTCGCTGGCCCGCTCCTGGACTTCGACGCGTCGGCCCTGGGCGAAGTGGGCGGAACGGTTTTTCAGTCTGGCGGACTGCTCGTGGAGCGCGACGCCTCGCTCCGCGTGACCGACGGCCGCGACACCCCGGCCTTTCCGGTGGTGCAGGGGCGCTATCTGGTGAGCCGAGGGGCCGTCCGCTTCGTCCTCGCCAATGGAGAGAACTTCACCCCCATCCACCTCGATATCGCGCTCCCGGCGGATGCGTCGCGGCGCGACCTCCTCATCGCCGGTCTCTCGGCCGAAGGGATCGTGCGCTCCACCGTGACGCTCCCAGCCCCCCGAAGCCCGGCTGGACCTGCCGTCTTCCACCGCGTGTTCCTGCCCCCCGAGCTGCACCAGGCGACGCATTTCACGATCAGCGCGGACTACTTCGCGTTCGATAATCTGGCCGTGCGGCAGTGGGGCGACGACGCTCCGCTCATCGTCTTCGTGGCCTCCGATCCCAGCGCCTGGAGACCTTCCCCCCGCGCGATCGCTCTGGGCGACGAAAGCCACCTCGCCGTGCTCGAGGTCCTCCGTTACGGGCCGTCCGACAACGAACTCACGATCGAGGCGGCCCACACTGGCTCGGCCACCGCAGGCGTCGATTTCGAACCGATGGGCTGGGATCTGATGAGCCGGACCCTGAGTTTCACGCCAACCCAGCGACGTGCCTCCATCGCCCTCGCGAGCCGTGTAGCGAGCCCTTCGCCATTGACCCGCGAGGTCACGATTTCCCCGGCGGCGAGCCCCGGCTACGAAAGCGGGACGCTTCCTGGCGCCACTTTTCTCTTTGGTTCCTCGCGCTTCGCAGTCTGGCAGGCGGAGAGAGGAAACACGTTCCCCGAAGTGAGCGGCATCAGCCCGGAGGCACGTTTTCTTCTGGACCTCGACGAGAGCGCCGGGCCCTCTCTGCGGTGGCGCGAGGTCGCGGGCTTTCCCCGCGGCTTTGTCCTCTCCTATTTCCTCAATCATGAGGACCGGGCCCTCGCGCTGCAGCTGTCGCAGTCGAGCGATTTTCAGCAATGGACGCCGGCCTCCGGGCCGACGCAGGTCAACTCCGACGGCCTCGTCGACGAGGTCCTGATCTACGCCGGGGACGGCCGCACTCCCCTCTTCTTCAAGTTCGAAGCGAGCTCCTCGTCTTCGCTCGAATGACCGCCAGCACCGACCGGCCCGTCCGGTTTTCGACGATCATGCCCGGGCTAACCAACGCTAACCCCCGCGGCTCTTCGCCAAACTCGCCGGCGGAGGCATGGGCCCATCGCGGCGCACTTCGAAAGAATGGCTGCGGATCCCCTCCTTCGCCATCTGACGAGCGATCCGGCCGGCGA
>JBKHAU010000218.1:0-5136 GCA_046542725.1 Opitutales bacterium | reverse complement strand
GCTACACCTCAAGGGCCTCAGCCGGTTGCACTGCAAGGTTTCGGTCGAGGGCGGCTATGTCGACGTCGACGCCTCCGGCCTGCGTGGCGACTACCTCTTTCTGGGCGGACGCCACGGCTCCACCGTGACGGGGACGGCGAACATGGTGATGGCGGCGGTCCTGGCCCCCGGCGTGACCCGCATCGAGAGCGCCGCGGTCGAGCCCGAGGTGGTCGACCTCTGCGAGATGCTCGTGAAGATGGGCGCCCAGATCGAGGGGATCGGCAGCCACTACCTGCGCATCACCGGGGTGGAGGCCCTGCATGGTTGCACCCACCGCATCGTGCCCGACCGCATCGAGGCCGGCACATTCCTCGTCGCCGGTGCCATCACGGGTGGCCGGGTGACCACGACCCAGGTCGTGCCCGGTCATATGCGGGCCCTCCTCGACAAGCTGGAGGAAGCCGGCGTGCCCTGGGAAGCCGATCCTGACGCCGGCCGCATCACTGTCGAGGGGGGGCGCGAGCCGCGCCGCCCAGTCGAGATCATCACCCTGCCCCACCCGGGGTTCCCGACCGATTTGCAGGCTCAGATGGTCGCTCTCATGGCCGTCACGCCCGGCCTGAGCATCATCACCGAGCGCGTCTACCCGAACCGCTTCATGCATGTGCCCGAACTCCTCCGGATGGGCGCGGACATCTCGATGGAGGGAGCCAATGCCGTCATCAAGGGGACCCCCTCCCTCTCCGGTGCCCCCGTCATGGCCTCCGACCTGCGCGCCAGTGCGGCCCTCGTCCTCGCGGGCCTGGCGGCGCGGGGCGAGACCTGGATTCAGCGCCTTTACCACCTCGATCGGGGCTACGATCGCCTCGACGAGAAGCTCCGCACCCTCGGTGCAGAGGTCCAGCGCGTGCCCGAGAACGAGATGCCCTCGGAGCTGAAGGGAGAATGACCCAGATCCCATGAGCGAACCGGTCCCCACCCCCTTCGAAGAAGCCAGTCGGCGCGACGACACGCTCGATGCCGCCCTCCGGCCGACCGATCTCGAGACCTTCACCGGCCAACCGCGCACGACCGAGCGCTTGCGCATCATGACCGGCGCCGCCCGCGCACGCAGCGACGTGCTCAAGCATGTCCTCTTGAGCGGTCCGCCCGGACTCGGCAAAACCACCCTCGCCCACATCATCGCGCATGAGATGGGGGCCCAGATTCGCCTGACTTCAGGGCCCGTCGTGGAGCGGCCGGGCGATCTCGCCGGCATCCTTACCAACCTCGAGCACGGCGACGTTCTCTTCATCGATGAGATCCACCGCCTTCCCAAGACGGTCGAGGAATACCTCTACAGCGCGATGGAGGACTTTCGCATCGACATCATGCTCGACCAGGGGCCCAACGCGCGGAGCGTGCGGCTCGACATCCCGCGCTTCACCCTCGTGGGGGCGACCACCCGCATGGGCCTGCTCACCGCCCCCTTGCGCAGCCGTTTCACCCTCCAGACCCGGCTCGATTATTACACCCGGGGGCAGCTCCTGACGATCGTCCAGCGCAGCTGCCAACTCCTCGACGTGCCCATTGACCAGGCCGGAGCAGAAGAGATCGCCGCCCGCTGCCGTGGCACGCCCCGTGTGGCCAACAACCTCATCGCCTTCGTCCGCGATTACGCCGAGCAGCGCGCTGACGGGCGCATCACCCAGCCCGTCGCCGCTTCGGCCCTGGAACTGCTCGCGATCGACCAGTATGGACTGGATGAGATGGACCTGCGCTGCCTGCGCGTCATCGCGGAGAACTACGCCGGCGGCCCGGTCGGCCTCAGCACCATCGCGGTGGCAGTGGGCGAGGAGCCCCATACCCTCGAGGAAGTCCATGAACCCTACCTTATTCAAGAGGGCTTTCTCCAGCGCACACCGCAGGGGCGCATCCTCACCCCCCGGGGTTATCGAGTGCTCGGCCTGGCCCTGCCGGACTGAGGTGAGCGACGATGCCTTGCGCCCCATCCTTTACACAATCGTCACCGCGCCGGGCGACCGTTGGTCGATGAAGCCCTCGCGCCATGCTGGATTTGAGCATCATGACTCCCGCTGAGGGAACCACCACCCTGCCCAACCCGGATCTTGTCCAGAGCCTCATCCACAACCGGACCTGGGCGCTGCACGACGAGACGGTCGAGAACGTCCACCGCCGCATGGTGGACAACAGCCTGAACTACATGGCGATCTGCTCCTCGCCCGGCCGGCTCGTGGGCCTGGCCTCACTCTCCCAACTGGCCGGCCTCCTCGGCCGGCGTTTCGGCCTCGAGATCTACGGAGGCCAGGCCGTTGGCCGCTACCTCCTTCCCGCTCACCTCGTTTTGCGCGAATCGACCACCGTGCAGGAGATTGTCGACGAGGTCTTCTCCCGCCCGGAGCGGTTCCTTTTCGACGATGTGGCCATCGAGGCCGATGACGGCCGCTTTCTCGGCCTCATCCGCGCCACCACCCTCGTCACCCTGCAGAACGCGCTGCTGCGTGAAAAGCTCGCTCAAGTCGAACGCCACGAGCGCGTTCTCAAGGAACAGAACGACCGCCTCGAGACCCTCGCCGCCGAGCTCAATCAGGCCAACCACGACCTCACCCACGCCAACCAGGAGACGCTCCACGTGAGCCGCCTCAAAGAGGAGTTTCTGGCCAATATGAGCCACGAGATCCGCACCCCGATGAACGGCATCCTCGGGGTCTCCAGCCTTCTCCTCGAGACCCCGCTCGAGCCCGGTCAGCTCGAACTCGTGCGCACCGTGAACGACTCCGCCGAGGCCCTCCTGCGCATCATCAACGACATCCTCGACTTCACCAAGATGAGCGCCGGTCAGGTCGAGATCTGCGCCGAGCGCTTTCGCCTCCACGAGACGATCGAGAGTTCCCTCCTCGTCGTGGCCGCCCGCGCCGCGGGCAAGGGGCTGGAGCTCATCGGCGACATCCACCCCGAGGTCCCGGACAGGGTCGTCGGCGATGGCGTGCGCCTGCGCCAGATTCTCCTCAATCTGGTCGGCAACGCCGTCAAGTTCACCGAAGAGGGTCATGTCCGCCTGACCGTCTCGACCCTCCGCTCATCCGCGCGCTCGGCCGAGGTGCGCTTCACCATCGAGGACACCGGGCCCGGCATCCCCCTCGATCTGCAGCCGGAACTCTTTCAACCCTTCAAACAGGCCGACTCCTCCCGCACCCGGGTCCACGGGGGAACCGGCCTCGGCCTCTCCATCTCCCGCACCCTCGTCGAACTCATGCGCGGACACATCGGCTTCGAGTCCGCCCCCGGGGCCGGCGCGACCTTCTGGTTCGACCTCCCCCTCCTCGTCGAAGGCGTTTCCGAGGCGGCTGAAACGGCTCCGCCTCTTGCCGGCGAGGCGCTCCTCATCGAGCCGCACAAGGCCAGCCGCCTCGTCCTCCAGCGTCAACTGGAGCGACACTTCACCCGCGTCCACTCGACCGGCGACCTCGTGGCCGCCGATCTCCTTCTCGAAGCCTGGCGCGAGCGCCTCGATACCATCGTGATCGCGCTCGAGGCCGACGACGGGCCCCTCCAAGGCTGGCTCCAGAGCCGCTGCGGAGAGCTTCCCGGCCAACGGCTGATCTACCTGCATCCCTTTGGCCACCGACCACCGGCCGAGCTTCGCGCCCCCAACCTGCACACCGCCGCCTGGCACCTGTCCAAGCCGCTCCGCCAGAGCGACCTCGCCGCCTGCCTGGAAGGCGCCGCCCCGCCCCCGGTCCGCCCGAAACCCGTCGCCCGGCCGAAGGCAGCAAGCGCTCCCTTCCCCGCCCCGCCGGGTTCCGCCCCGGATCAGCCACGCATCCTCGTCGTCGAGGACAATTTGACGAACCAGCGGGTGATCCAGCTCATGCTCAGCCCCCTCGGCCTCGCGGTGCATACCGTCGCCAACGGTCTCGAGGCGATCGATGCCCTGCGCGCGCACACCTTCGTCGCCATCCTCATGGACTGCCAGATGCCCGTGATGGATGGCTTTGAAGCGACCCGTCGCATCCGCACCGATGCCTCTGGCCGCAATCCCGCCGATATTCCCATCATCGCGATGACGGCCAACGCGATGGAGGGCGATCGCGAGCGCTGCCTCGCCGCCGGCATGACCGACTACCTCTCCAAGCCGACCCGCAAGGCCGAACTGGAGGCCTGCGTGCGACGATACCTCGCCCGCCGCTCCGGGGCGGACGACCACGCGCCGGCCTCATAGCAAGAGTCGTCACTTTCGCGGGCATCGTCACCCAAGGCGGGAGCCCGGGAGCGCCGACGCTCCCCGATCGCACCGCCTCGAGTCCTTTAACCGCCGTGCTGGCCCCCCATGAACAGCTCCAAGGCACTGACATCGTTCGCTTCTGCTGAACCAGTCGATTGCCTTCTTCACCTTTCCCTATCAATCCAAGGGACATGAAAGAGCTGCCATGGCTGAACTATCATCACCTTTCGTATTTCCTCACGATCGTCAAAGAAGGGGGTCTCACGCGGGCGGCGAAGAAGCTTCACCTCTCCCAGTCGACTCTCAGCACGCAGTTGCGCCAGCTCGAGGAGTCGCTTGGCACCCCGCTCTTCACTCGCGAAGGAAGGCGCCTTGTCCTCACGCCCGAGGGCGAGGTGGCGGTGAACTACGCCGAAGAGATCTTTCGCGCCGGCGACGAGTTACGGGCCTGGTTCTCGGGGCGGGCGGGGGCGACCCGCCACACCCTCACCGTGGGTGCGCTCAGCCCCCTCTCGAAAAACCTGCAATTCGAGGTCATCCGCCCCGTCATCATGGCGGGCGACTACACCGTGAAGGTCGTCGAGGGCGAATATCCCGACCTCCTCGACCGCCTCAAGCGCCACCAGATCGACCTTCTTCTCTCCAACCTTTCGCCCGGTGAAGTGGCTTCCCATGGCGTGAGCATGCACCTCCTTGGGGAGATGCCGGTCTACCTCGTGGGGCGCCCTCCTTTTCGCCTCCAGGAAAAGTCCTTTCCGCGCTGGCTCGGCGAGGTCCCGCTCTTTCTCCCTTCGACCCGCACCGCCGCGCGCGAGGGGTTCGATGCCTACCTCATCCGCGAGGGCATCGAGCCACACATCGCCGCAGAGGTCGACGACATGGCTCTGCTGCGGCTTCTCGCCCTCTCCGGCGCGGGCATCGCCCTCGTG
>JBKHAU010000217.1:0-5148 GCA_046542725.1 Opitutales bacterium | reverse complement strand
CGTCGCGGGGAGGGTCGGAAAATGGTCTCAAGGCGGAAGGGCACAGAAAGGAGTTCGAGACGACTTCGCAGAAGGTGTGGTTTGGGGACTCGCAGGACAAGGAATTTGCCGTCGAGGGTCGGGACTGGACACCGGTGAGAATGGGCCCGGCGGCGAAACCTCATCGGCGTGACGGCCTTTGCCGGTTTCGACTGCGCGGGGCGCGGCGGCCAGTCGGCATCGTCATTGTCGCGGGTGGCTGGAGCCCGTTTTTCGGACGGCGGTGGCGGAACCAGCGCTTTGCCATCCCAGCAGTTTCCGCGGCGGGTCTCGGTGCGGACAACATAGGTTTGGGCGTAGCCCCCTCGTGGCGGAAATCTCGGTGCGAAACGAGACTGTCCCGCTGGTCGCAGCCATGCCCGGAGCCATCGGGATGTGGGGGCTCCTTTGGAAGACCGGATTTTTGGCGAAAGCGACTCGGGCCGTCTCGGGTTCTTCGCCGGGCGAAAGTCGCTTCCAGAGAAAGTGGCGAGGCGCGCCCTCGAAATGGGACGGCTTCGTTTTGGACAAAGGGCCGAAGAGGCGACCTACTCTGGTGCGATGAAGCATGTGAGAAATCGTCTCATCGCGGGAGTGAAGCACGCCGACCCGATCGTGCGGGACGCCTGTCTTCACATCCTGACGGAGGACCGGGATGGGGGGCTCGACGTCACCCGCGCGGCTCTCGCGGCGATCGAGCGGGAAGGCTGGGAAGCGGCCTTCACCTACCCGCACCAGCTCGGACCTTGTGCACAGGATGCGGCGACGATGGAGTGGGTGCTCCAGGTGCTGGAGGCACCGGCCGAGGCCGCGCCGGGGATGAACACCCGCAGCCACCTCCTCAGCTGGCTGACGCGGGGGCCTGTCGAGGTTCTGGAAGGCATGGAAGCGCGGATCCTGGCGGCGGCCGATCGGCTGGGGCGGGAGGAGGAGGCCATCGGCGTCGTGGGCGCGTTGCGTCGCTTCGCGGACCGTCGGCGCTTCGGACGCCTGGGGGTGGAGGCCTTGCTCGAGGAGGTGGCGCGAATCTGTGCCCGCTGCGGCGAGCAGAAAGACTTTCCCCATCAGCTGGTGGCGGCCCTCGAGGACGCGGTGGAGGCGCTGGCAGAGCGGTCGGGCGAAGGAGGTGAAAGGCTGGCCAAGCAGGCGAGGCGATGGCTTCGGATCGAGCCTGACGACGCCCCGGCTGCCGAATGGCTCCTCGGCGCGGGCATCCAGCTCGTCGGTCGCCTCGGTCTGCGCGATACGGTGGACGACCTCCTCGGGATTCTCGACCTGGACAGCGAGTGGTGGAACGAGGAGATCCAGCTGGCCCTCGTGCGCATGGCCGACGCGTCGGTCGCCCACGCGGTGGCGGAGGCCTACGCCGGTTTTCCTTGGGAGGGCCGCCTCTACCTTTCATCGCTCTTCGAACGCTACCGGGATGCGGCGATCGAGCCGGCGGTGCAAAGCCTCCTTGAAGGCGAGGAGGACGACGGTCATCGCGTCAGCCTCGCCGAGGGCCTGGCCCTCTACGGGACCGCCACCGCCACGGCGGCGGCGGAGAGAGTGCTGGAGGAAGACCCCGACGACCCCGACCGCGTCACCCTCTACGAGGCGCTCTTCGCGATGGACGTGCTGGCAGGCAATCCGCCCGTCGGGCGCCAGGCACGCTGGCGACGGTGGCTCGAGGACGAGCGGAAACGCAGCGCGAGGCTTCTCGGCCACGTCGGAACGGGCGCTGGAGACGGTGTCGTGCCTTCCAACATCCTTCCCTTCATCCCGGAGGCAGCCAAGGTCGGCCGCAACGATCCCTGCCCCTGCGGCAGTGGACGCAAATACAAGAAGTGCTGCCTTGGAAAGGAGACCAAAGGGACCGGACCGCCGGCCTGATCGGAGGGGAACGGGCGGCGGGCGCGGCCGCAGGCTCAGGCGAGGGGGAAGGCGAAGGAGCCAAGCCGCTCCGCCGCCCGCTGCCGCTCCTGGGCGGCACGGATGAGACCCCGCAGGACGGTCTTGCCCTTGGGCCCTTGCAGGCGCGCCACGGTCTGCGCGAGGGCATCGGTATCCTGCTGGAGGTCGGCGAGAATCTCCTCGGTGTCCGGGGGCAGGTTGTGCCATCCACTGGCGAAATGGGCCACCGCCTGAAAGCGTGGCTCATCGACGACGCCGTGCAGGCTCGCCTCGACCTCCCGCACCTGCTCGCGCAGGACCTCGAGGTAGACCGCGAGCTTTTCGTCGCTGAGGGCTTCGAGATGATCGCTCTCGCCCTCGAGCCATTGCAGTTCGAGGCGGAGCAGGGTGTGGAGGTCGCGGTTGCGATGGGCGACCGTGAGCTCCTGCATCACGTGTTGCTTTTCGGCCCGGCGCGCCGGATCGCGCTCGAGGTCGGGATGGAGGACCTTGGCGAGCTGCTTGTAGATCGTCGAGAGGGTGCGCTGGCGGGCCTTTTCCCGTTCCTGGGCCTTGGCCGCGGCGCGCTCCTGGGCGGCGGTGAGCTTGCGCTTGCGCACGGGCGGCGGCCGTGATGCTTCGCCGGGATCCTCCGCCATGCCCGCGAACTGCTCGCGCATTTGGCGCTCCAGTTCGGCGGTGAAGTCCTCGGGCCCCATCGAGGCCGAAAACCCCGCGCCATCCAGCCCCATCTCCTCGAGAAACTCGGCCATCGCCTCCTCGAACTCGGCCGCGCCCTCCGCATCGAGGTCGCTCATCTCACGGCGAAACTCCGCGTGGGCCGCGCGCACCGCCTCCGTCCGGGCTACTTCCAAGGCCGCCGCGATGGCGTCGAGCCGTTCGTGGTTGCCGGGCAGCTCCGGTTGGATGGTGGCGGCCATCGTCAGCTCGCGCTCGAGGATCTCAGCGAGGGTCGCGCGCTGATGCTTGCCGAGGCGATTGCGCCCCTGCCAGGCGTCGGCGAGGAGCTCGATGAAGGCGAGGCGGTGGCGATTTTGCTCCAGCTCGGCGGGGTGGATATCGCGGCTGTAGCGCTCGAGAAAGCGCTCCCAGCGGGCCACCATCCGATCGTAATCGGAGCGCAGACTCTCGAGCTTGCGCAGCTGTTTTTGGAACTGCTTCTGGCGCTTGGTGAGCGGCTTGCCCGCCGTGCCCTGGAGGTGCAGGCGGGTATCGGGCGGCGGCGTGAGATCCGGGAACAGTTCGTCCTGGCGAGAGACGGGCATAGG
This sequence comes from Opitutales bacterium, assembly GCA_046542725.1. Taxonomy (GTDB): domain Bacteria; phylum Verrucomicrobiota; class Verrucomicrobiia; order Opitutales; family Oceanipulchritudinaceae; genus CAWVVV01. Next base: position 1,969 of record JBKHAU010000217.1, on the reverse strand, counting down.
TCGATTACTGGAGAACGGAGCGGGGAGGGGAAGGGTGAAATTGCGGTCGGCGGGCCCGCCCCAGTGCGCGCCTAGCGCATGGCTTCAATCCAGCCAGGTGCCGAAGAGGGTGGCGTGGATCAGGCGATAGATGTCGGCGTTTTGCACATGGCGTGGGAGGCGGTCGCTATGCAGTCCATGGGCCCGGGCAATGATGCCGCCGTGGTAGTCGCCGTAGTCCGGCCAGACGATGGCGAAGGGGTGACGCTGGCCGCCGGCATCGGGCGCGGTGAGAAAGGGGAGGGAGCCGGGTCCGTCCACGCCGTCGATCGGGGCGCCGTGCCGGGAATGGGTCGGGAGGGGTTGGTCTTGCGCATCTGGATCGTCGAGGGCCATGAGGGCGGGGTTGCCCGCATTGCTGTCGGCGGCGACGAGCAGGAGAGTCCGCGGGTGGCTCCGGACATGAGCGAGGGCCACGGCGATGGCGGCATCGGCCCGCCGCAGTGATTCGAGCATGCCCGGGGCGTTGCCCTTGTTGGGAAAGTTGTCGGTGCCCTCTTCCTCGGCGACGAGGAGAAAGGGTTCCCCCTGGGCAGCGAGGAAGGCGAGCGCGAAGGTGGTCATCTCGCCGATGGTCGGAGCGCCGGGAAGGTAGAGCGGCAGCCCGGCGGCAGCCAGATCCTCCTCGCTCTGATCGTGGAAGGTTTGGTTGGCGGCAAAGACGCCCAGCACCTTCGCGACCCCCGCCGGATCGAGGGCGCGCAGCTGCTCGCGGTCGAAGACCACGGTGTAGCCGGCGGCGCGGGCCTCCTCGAGGAGGTTGCGTCCGTCCGTGCGGGTGCCCGGCTCCCCGTGAAAGCCGGTCACGTCCTCGGGCAGGAGGTAGCGCTCGCCCCCCGAGAGGATCAGCGGCAGGCCGCTCGCGAGCACCTTGGCGGCGATCGCGGCAGGCTCGCGGCGGGTCGGGTGGCTCGCCGCGAAGACCGCCGTGCCCGGCTCGGCAATGTGTCCGCTGTTGACGATCGCGGTGGGAACGCCCGCCGCGTGTGCTTCCATCGCGATGCTCACGGGTGCGCCGGAAAGCGCGGTAAGCGGCTCCGTCCCGCGCATGCCGAACGAGTCCTTCGGCACCTTCTTGCCATAGGCATGGGTCGTGGCTCCTGCATGAGACGAGCTCGCGATCGAGTCGAGCGGGTGCCCACGGTAGAGCCCCATTGCCTCCAGCTGGTCCCAGCGGGTATGGCCGTCGGGGCCCTGGTCGACAAGGCGTAGCGCCGCCCAATGCGTCGCGCCCGCCCCGTCCGGATGAAAGAAGATGACCGAGCCGCGCTCGAACGGTTCGCTTTCGTGGGCGAGCGCCGTGGAGAGAAGGAGGAGCCCGCCGAGGAGCCCGGAGAATCGTTTCTTTGCAGCCATAGCGCCACAGTGGAGCGGTTCCTCGCGGGAAGTTGAATCCCCAAGTGGGCGCATCGCGCATTGTTGCATGGTTGTTTCAGGATGGAGGCCGCGCCGGGATCAAGCAGCGCGTCCGTCGTCTTGACGTGTTCTTCCTTTCGTAAACGGTGTTCGGCATGCATCCGACCGAGGTCGTGCGTGAGATCCTGAGCGCGTTCTGGAAGATCCACATCCTTCATCACGCGGCCGAGGGGCCGATCGCGGGACACTGGATGCTGAAGGAGCTGCGGGAGCACGGCTACGACATCAGCCCCGGCACGCTCTATCCGCTGCTCAAGCGCATGACGGCGCGGGGCTGGCTGGAGCGCCTGCCTTCGGAGGGCGGACCGAAAGACCCGCAACTGCACCGCATCACCGACGAGGGTCGCGGCGTGCTGCAATTCGTGCGTGCGCAGCTAGCGGAACTCACCCGCGAAATCGAAGCCGAAACAAGGAACTCCCGAGACCGATGAGCGAATCCATCTCCACGCGCTTGCGGCGCACCACGCCGCTCCTTTCAACCGCTCTCATCCGCTGGATGGTGGGCCTTGTCTTC
>JBKHAU010000216.1:0-5150 GCA_046542725.1 Opitutales bacterium | reverse complement strand
CCCGAGCTGGTCGAGCGCATCCTGCCCCTCGCGACGACCGCGCGCCAGGGCGCCCAGGCGATCGCCTTCAACGAGGTCGGCCGCCTCGCCATCATGCAGGACCCGAAGTGGAACGGGGGCGCCTACGGCCCCGGCAACGGTCCCGACGTGGGCCTCGCGATCGCCCGCATGATGGCCCACATCACCTACCTCAGCGACCAGGGGATGGAGGAGAAATTTGGCCGCGAGCGGGTCGCCACTGGCGACGCGCGGGAGCGCTTCGGGGCCGAGTTTCAGGTCGAGAGCTACCTGCGCTACCAGGGCCAGAGCTTCATCAACCGCTTTGATGCGAACAGCTACCTCTACATCTCGAAGGCGCTCGACCGCTTCGATCTCTATGGTCCGGAAGGGCATTCGCTGGAGGACTCCCTCGCGCCGGTGAAGGCACGCACCCTCGTCGTCGGGTTCACGAGCGACTGGCTCTTTCCGCCCGCGCAGAACCGCGCCATCGTGCATGCCCTCCTCCGCGCCGGCAAGCAGGCGAGCTACGCCGAGATCGCGATGGACTTCGGCCATGACAGCTTCCTCGTCGACGCGCCCGAACTCTACACCCTCGTGCGGGACTTCCTCAAATGAGCCGGTCAAACAAGCGACAGACCGATTTCCAGATCATCTCGAACTGGATCGAAGACGGCAGCCGCGTGCTCGACCTTGGCTGTGGGCGCGGTGTGCTCCTCGAGCACCTCGCGCAGGCGAGGAACGTGCGCGCCGTGGGGGTCGACACCGACCTGCGCAAGATCCAGAGCTGCGTGCGCCGCGGTGTGAGCGCCTACCAGGGGGACGCGGAAGGGTTCCTCGCCGCCTTTCCGGATGGATTCTTCGACTGGGTGATCGTCTCGCGCACCCTTCAGGAGCTGGACCACCCGGGGCGCGTCATGGCCGAGGCGCTGCGCGTCGGTCGCACCCTCGCGGTCGGCTTCGTCAACCACGCCTATCTGCGCAACCGCTGGGCCCACTTCATCTCCGGCGAGCGGGTCCGCAACGAGGTGTATCCACGATCCTGGCACGAAGACACGCCTTCGCACGAGGTCTCGGTCGCCTCCTTCGAGCGCTTCTGCGCCGAGGCGGGCTACACCATCCGCCAACGTGCCTACCTGCGGGGCGACTGGAAAACCCCGCTCGCGTCGTGGCCCAATCTGCGCGCCGGCTACGCGGTCTACGCCCTCACGCGGTAGGCCCGGCCAGCCCGGCCGCCCCGATCATCGCGACAACCTCCTCGCCGTGGCGCCTTGTATCGACCTTTTCGATACATGCGAGGAGCATTCCGTCGATGCCGAGAAGGTAGGCTGAGCGCGAGGGCCCGGTGAAGGTCCGGCCATACATCTTCTTTTCGACGAGGGAGCCGGTGGCGCTGGCGAAACGATCCTCGGGGTCGGAGACGAGCAGGAAATCGATCCCCCGCCTGGCCGCATAGCGCAGGTGCGAGCCACCGGTGTCACGGCTCAGCGCGATGAGATGCACCCCGGTTGCGCGGATCTCCTCGGCGGCCGCGGCGAGGGCATCGATCTGCCGGTCGCAGCCGCCGGTGTTGTTTTTCATGTACACCGAGACCAACGTCGGTCCAGTGAGGAGAGAGGCAAAGGGGGCCAAGCGCTGCTCGCCATGATGGACTGCGGTGACGACGAAATCGAGTTCGAGACGGGTGCCAACGGGTTTCATCCTCCGACGGAAAAAAGCATGTTGGGCGGCCGGCGCAACTGACGGAGCCACCCCGACTCAGCGCGCCTCGGCCTCGTCGAGGGCGGCAAGGAGGGCCTCTTTACTCGGGGCGAGGCCATTGTCCTCGATCTCGGCCAGGAGTTCACGGGCCTCGCGGTAGCGCTCCAGCTCGCCGAGGCTGCGGGCGCGGTGCAGGAGGGCCGCATCGCGCTGCAGCGGCGTGAGATCGTCGTGCCTGGAAAGCGTCTCCCAGTGTGCGAGGGCGGTCTCCCAGGCCGGGTCGGCGAGATCGGCGAAGGCCTCGCCGTAGCGGAACTGCAGGCGCAGGTCATCGGGCGCGAGCGCGGCAGCGGCGCGAAAGGCTTCGAGCATCGTCTCGTCGAGCCTTTCGGCCGTAAAGATGCCTTCTTCGATGAATCCGGGGCGGAAGGTGTACAGCAGGTCGCCGAGGCTGTAGTGATAGGCCGACTCCTCCGGTGCCGCCGCGACCGCGTTGAGGTAGTAGGCGAGGGCCTTGGCAAACTCGCCCTCCTCCGCGAAATAGGTTCCCACCTGCTGATGAGCGACGGCGATCGTGGGGTCGCGATCGATGACTTCGGCAAATTGCTCGAGCGCGCCTGAGCGGTCGCCGTAGCGGTCGAGCAGTTTGCCGTAGATGAGACGTGCCTCGAGCCCGTCAGGATTGCTCGCGATGATCGAGTTGAAGGCGTTGGCGACCTGACGGAAGCGCCGCTCGATATTGTCCCGGTCCTCTTCATCATACTGTGCCGCAGCCGCGTCGAGGGCGCGCAGGTCCTCGATCGCGTCGAGCAACCGCTGCTCATAAAGGGAGATGCCGGGGTCCGCCTCGGCGCTCTCCGGCGGGGACCCGGTCGACGGCCGCGCGTGATCGCCAGAGGAACGGCAGGCGGTGAGAAAGAGGGCGCCCATACCCGCACCGAGGAGAAGAAGCAAACGCATGAGGAACACGGCGAAGGTCGCTAATTGAGCCCACAGGCACCGGGGGCGGCACCACCGCAGCATCCGCATCCCGCGCCGTGGCTTTGGCGGTGGCCGGGATCGGGCGCGGAGGGCGTGTTCTCACCGCCTTGGGCGGCAAAGGTCGACCACTTCTTGCGCAGCGCCGTGGCGTCGCACGCCGGGCACGCAGGCGCCTGTCCAGCGCGGGTGAGGACCTCGAACTCGTGGTCGCAGGCTTCGCATTGAAACTCGTAGAGCGGCATGGTGGATAGAAATCTGAGGGGATGAAGCGGCCATGGCAATGGCAGCGCGTCGGTCTGGAAAGAGACGCCGGCGCGCCGCGAAACGTTCGCGATCGGAGCTCAATGAACGCTTTGGCACAGTTCAACGACCGTGCCGGTCGGGGCGAGCGGGGACCACGAGATGGCGTGGTTGGGCCGCGGCGGCGAAACTCGGGCCCGAGCGGAGGAATTTGCAAAAAAAGACCCGGGGCCGCTTGGGCTCCGGGTCTGAAAGGAAACGCCGTGGGAGGCGTGAGGAGACTTGGCGCCAGGCTCAGCCGGCCTCGAACTCGCTCGCATCGGCGCCCGCGGCGGCCGAGGTGAGGGTGTTGATCTTGAGGCGGCGGTAGCGCGGGAGGCCGGTGCCGGCGGGGATGAGGTGCCCCATGATGACGTTCTCCTTGAAGCCCTCGAGGGTATCGACCTTGCCGAGGGTGGCGGCGTCGGTGAGGACGCGCGTCGTCTCCTGGAAGGAAGCGGCCGAGATGAAGGACTCGGTCTCGACGGAGGCCTTGGTGATGCCGAGGAGGATGGGCTCCCCTTCGGCCGGCTGACCGCCGGCCTCGGTGAGGCGCTCGTTCTCCACCATGAAGGTCTCCTTGTCGATCTGCTCGCCCCAGAAGAAGTCGGAGTCGCCTGGCTCGGTGATGCGGACCTTGCGCAGCATCTGGCTGATGATCAGCTCGATGTGCTTGTCGTTAATCGTCACCCCCTGGAGACGGTAGACCTTCTGGATCTCGGAGAGGAGATACTCCTGCACGGTGTTGGGCCCGAGGATCTCGAGGATCTCGTGCGGGTCGGCCGCGCCCTCGGTGAGGTGCTGTCCCTTGCGCACGAAGTCGCCCAGCTGCACGACGATGTGTTTGCCGTGGGGGATGAGGTGCTCCTCTTCCTGACCGGTCTCCTCGTCGGTGACGATGAGGCGCTTTTTGCCGCGAACGGTGCCGCCCATCGAGACAATGCCGTCGATCTTGGCCATCTCGGCGGCCTCCTTCGGACGGCGGGCTTCGAAGAGTTCGGCCACGCGGGGCAGGCCGCCGGTGATGTCCTGCGTCTTGGAGGCCTGACGCGGGGTCTTGGCGAGGAGCGCCCCGGCGACGATGTCGTCACCCTCCACGACCGAGACGGTGGCCCCGGTCGGGATGGCGTAGGTGGCGATGACCTTGTTGCCGGAGACGATCTCGATCTGCGGGTTGAGGTCTTCCTTGTGCTCCACCACGACGGTCGCGATACGGCCCGTGGCGGGGTCCATCTCACGCTTCACCGTCACTCCCGGGATCATGTCGCGGAAGCGGATGGCACCGGCCTTCTCGGAGAGCACCGGCACATTGTGCGGGTCCCACTGGGCGAGGGTGCTGCCGGCTTCGATGGTCCCTCCGTCGGAGACGGGCAGAACGGCGCCCGCGGGAATGGCGTATTCCTCGAGGAGCTTGTCCTTGGCGTCGAAGATCTCGACCTTGCCCGTCTTGTTGAGGACGACGAAGGCGGAGCCGCCGCCGACCTCGACGATGCGCAGGCCCTCGAACTTCACCTTGCCGGAGTTGCGGACCTTGATCTCGGCCGACTGGAGGCCGGCGGAGGCGATCCCCCCGATGTGGAAGGTCCGCATCGTCAGCTGCGTGCCGGGCTCGCCGATCGACTGGGCGGCGATGATGCCGACGGCAGTGCCCAGTTCAACGACGGCGTTGGTCGCGGGGTTGATGCCGTAGGCCTTGGCGGGCAGGTTGTTCTTCCGCGAGTGGGTGAGCGGCGACATGACCTTGACCCGCTCGATCCCGAGCTCATCGACCCGCTTGGCGTGAGCCGGAGTCATGAGTTCGCCATTCTTGATCACGATCTCGTCGGGGTTGATCGGGTTATGCACGTCCTGCGCCGCACAACGACCGATAATGCGGTCGCGCAGCGGGACGATCTCGTCGTCACCCTCGTAGATCGCGAACTTCCAGATGCCGTCGCGGTTGCCGTCGTCGTCGCAGGTGATGATGATGTCCATCGCGACGTCGCAGAGCTTACGCGTGAGGTAACCGGCGTCGGCCGTCTTCAGCGCGGTGTCGGCGAGACCCTTGCGGGCGCCGTGGGTCGAGATGAAGTACTCGAGGACGGTGAGGCCTTCGCGGAAGGAGGAGAGGATCGGGGTCTCGATGATCTCGCCGGAGGGCTTGGCCATGAGGCCGCGGGTGCCGCAGAGCTGGCGGACCTGCTGCTTGTTGC
>JBKHAU010000215.1:0-5154 GCA_046542725.1 Opitutales bacterium | reverse complement strand
GCGCCTGGATGCGCCGTTTCGTGAAGGAGGCGGAGCAGGCGCAGGCCGACGCCTTTGCCCGCCAAACCCGCGCCGCCCTCGAAGACGATCCCGGCCGGAGCGCTCGGCCTGCCTTAAGGTCCGTCCCGAGGTGGGTGAGGGCGGACGAGTTCAGGGACGAACTGCTGTAGGAGGTGAAATCGAGCGGGCCGTCGTCGAATCGCGTGAAAAGGAAGCCCCAGCCATAGATCAGCCTGCCACGGTCCGCGAAACCACCCGCGCCATCGAGATCGGCCACGACCGCGTCGTAAGGCTCGGCGTTCACCGCGTAGGCGACGGCATCGGCGAGCTTACCGGCCCCGAAGTTCAGATACACCGAGACTGTATTCGAAATCCGGTTGAGCACGACGGCATCGATCAGACCGTCGCCATTGAGGTCGCCCGCGAGCACTTCGCGGGGGCCCACTCCGGCGGCGTGGGAGACCGGTTCACCCAGCATGCCGTCCGCTCAAGCAGCGCCGGCCGGTCCTCGACCTGTGGCTGCATGGTGCCGCACCCTCACGATCCATCAGGGCGCGGAGCCGCGCGCCACCTGTGCTTGCCAAGTCTTTGGGCGTCATCACGATCGGGCACGAGACATGGCTGGCTTCGACGAACAGATCGTGCGTGAGTATTTTGAGTTGCACGGCTTTCTCGTGCGCCAGTTGCGCAAGTACCAGGTGCAGTCGCGCAAGAAACTGGCGGAAGAAGAGATCGACCTGCTCGTCTACAACCCCGCCTACTCGCCGCAGGACCGCGCGCCCAACTTCCTCCTTTTCGGCTCCGAACTGCCCTATGTGCATCGCGCCGTGGTGGTGGTGAAGGCGTGGCACACCACCCAGCGCTTCACCCCGACGATGCTGCGCAGCAGTTCCGAGATCCTCAAGTTTCTCGAGAAGAGCGTGTTGAAGACGGTCGAGGGGGTGTTCCCCGACGAGTCGGAGCCCTTTGCGCACAAGGACGTACTCAAGATTCTCGTCCTGCCCGGCCTCCCGACGGCCGAGCCGCACCGCAGCGAGAGCATCCAGCTTCTGCGCGAGCGCGGGGTCGACGGCATCGTCTCCTTTCGCTCCATGCTGCTCGACATCATCCAGAAGGTGGAGGTCAACCGGAACTATTCGAAGAGCGATATCCTCCAGATCCTGCGCATGCTCAAGAACTACGATCTGGTCAAGGACCCGCAGATGGGCCTCTTTCGGGAATGAGCGAGACGATCCATCCGACCGCCGTGGTGCATCGCGCCACCCGTATCGATGAAACGGTGACGATTGGCCCCTATGCCGTCATCGAGGACGGGGTGGAACTGGGGTCGCATACCATCGTCGGCCCGCATGCGCTGATACAGAGCGGCACGGTGACGGGCGAGCGCTGCCAGATCGGGGCGCATGCGGTGGTCGGCGGACTGCCGCAGGACCTGCGTTTCGATCCCCGCACGCCGAGCGGGGTGCGCCTTGGCGACGGTGTCGTGCTGCGCGAAGGCGTGACGGTGAACCGGGCCTCGAAGGAGGGCGCCTTCACCGAGATCGGGACCGAGGCCTTCCTCATGGCCTGCGCCCACGTGGGGCATGACAGCGTCGTGGGGGACCATGCCATTCTCGCCAACAACGTCATGCTCGGGGGCCACGTCCAGGTGGGCGCGCATGCCTTCCTCGGAGGGGCCGCAGCGGTCCACCAGTTTGTCCGCATCGGGGAAAGCGCCATGGTCGGCGGGGTCGCCCGGGTCACGCGCGACGTGCCGCCCTTCACCATCATGGCCGAGCGCGACGAGTTGGTCGGGCTCAATCTCATCGGATTGCGCCGGCGGCAACTCGGCCGCGAGGAGATCCGCGCTCTGAAGCAGGCCTACCGGGCGGTGTGCGGGCCAGGCGGACAGATGCGCGAGCGGGCGGCCCGGTATCTTGCGGCGCAGGCGTCGCTGCCCGAGCGGGTGCGTCGCTTTCTCGAGTTTTTTGCCAGCGGCAAGCGAGGTTTCATCCAGCCGGAGATCCGGTCGGCGGCGCAGGTCGCCGAGGCGACGGAGGACAAGGCGTGAAACCGCTCGCCCTGACCTGCGGTGATCCTGCCGGGATCGGCCCGCTGATCATTGCGCAGTGGCTGCGGCAGACTCCGGCGCGGCCCCCCGTGCGGATCTACGGCCCGCGCGGATGGACGCAGACGCTCGACGTCGACACTCTCGCGGTGGGTCCGGCAGACTTCGCGGCGGACGCGGGGGAGCCCTCGGAAGCCGGCGCGCGGGTTGCTCTCGAGGCAATGGAAGCGGCCGCCGCGGCCTGCCGCGCGGGAGAATGCGGCGCGGTCGTAACCGGGCCGGTGAGCAAGGCTTGGCTGCAGCGCGTGGGCTATGCCTTTCCCGGGCAGACCGAGTTTTTTGCCGCGCGGTGGGGGGGCGAGCCGACGATGGCCTTCGTCGGCGAGACCCTGCGCGTCGTGCTCGCGACCTGGCATGAGCCCTTGCGCGCCATCCCCGACCTCTTGGAAGCACACCCCGAACTGCTCGTGCGCGCGGTTGAACGGGCTCATGAGCTGGCCCTCGCGGAGGGCGTGAAGGCGCCCCGCATCGCGGTCTGCGGGCTCAACCCCCACGCCGGGGAGGGCGGGCTCCTCGGGCATGAAGAGCGTCGTGTGCTCGACCCCGTGCTCGATCGCCTGCGGCCGGAGATGGCCGGGCTCTCGGGTTGCCTGCCGGGCGACACCGTCTTCTGGCGGGCACGGCAGGGCGACTTCGACGTCGTCGTGGCGCTGTATCACGATCAGGGTCTTGCTCCGCTCAAGACCGTCGAGTTCGACTCCGCCGTCAACGTCACCCTCGGGCTCCCCTGGGTGCGCACGAGCCCGGATCATGGCACCGCCTTCGAACTCGCGCGCAGTGGGGAGAGCTTCCAGACCGGAAGCTTTGCCCGGGCGGTGGAAGTGGCGGAGCGATTGAGCCTGCGTACTTGCGCCTGAGCGAGGGCTGTCCCACCCTTTGCGGTCGTGAGTGAAACGTTGCAATCACCGCCCGAAGGCGTGCGCCTCGGGAACGAGAAGTTGATCCTCCTGACCCCCGCCGCCGGAGCCAAGGTGCGAGACCTCGTCGCGCGCGAAGGGGCCGGCGACTACCTGCGCGTCAAGATCAACGGGGGAGGCTGCAATGGCCTCTCCTACAAGCTTCTGTTCGTCCACGAGCCGAAAAAGGGCGACATCCTCGTGCGCTCGCAGGAAGTCGAAGTGCTGGTCGATCCGCGCAGTGCCCTCTATCTGCGTGGGACCCATCTCGATTACTCCGACGCCCTCGTTTCGGGGGGCTTCAAGTTTTCCAACCCAAACGCCACTTCAAGCTGCTCCTGCGGCGAGAGCTTCTCGGTGTGAGAGTCCCGGTGGCGGCAGGCGCCAAAAGGACGCACTTCGCGGTTGTCAACGTGGGAGGGAGCGCATTGCATCTTCTCTCTTTTCGTAATGTGCGCGGCCTTCTGGGCTGCCCCACTCCACATTGAAAGGTTTTTTCCCACCTACATGGCTTATCCATCCGGCCCGAGAGGGCGTCGACGCGGTCGCTTTGAGCGCGGCCCCCGCAAAAACGATCGCATCCGCGCACGCGAAGTGCGCCTGATTAGCCCCGAAGGCAAGCAGATCGGGGTCGTATCCCGTGATGAAGCGCTCAGCCTGGCAAAGCAGGTGGGACTCGATCTGGTGGAGATTTCCGCCAGCGCGCGCCCCCCGGTCTGCCGCATTCTCGACTTCGGCAAATACATGTACGAGCAGTCGAAGCGGCAGAAGGAGAACAAGGCCAAAGGGTCCTCGGCGAACAAGCTGAAGGAGGTCAAGTTCCGCGTCCGCATCGAAGAACATGACTACCTCACGAAGATGCGTCGGGCCGAAGCGTTTCTCTACAAAGGCTCCAAGGTAAAGCTCTCCCTCATGTATCGTGGACGAGAGAACGAGCACAAGGAACTGGGGATCGAGGTGCTCAACCGCGCCGCCGCCGACCTTGCGCATATTGCCGTGCTGGACAGCCCTCCGCGCATCGCGGGCCGCAACGCGAGCACCGTCGTCTCGCCCTTGCCCAAGCATAAGCGCAAGCTGAAGTTCAACACCCACGTCGGTGAGGATCACGATGATCACGAGGACGATGATCACGACGATCACGAGGACGAGGACCACGAGGGCGACGATCAGCACGAGGAGCACGACGGCGAAGAGCCGTCCAAGGAAGCCAAGGATTGAACGGCCCGTGAGCGTGTGCGGAGATCTCCGGAGCACGCGCGGCGGGCTTCTTCTTCTTCTCTGCTCGCTGATCGTCATCCCCTGGCTGGCGGGGCAAGGCCGTCTCCAACTGCAAGGGCTCGACTATCTCGAGTTGCGCGAAGTCGGCGCAGGCCTCGGCATGGAAGCCCATGCCGCGGACGGGGGTGACTCCCTGCGGCTTCACAGCGAATGGAGCGAGCTGGTGTTTCGCCCTGGCAGCCGGGAGGCGGCGTTCAATGGGCTGCGCGTTTTCCTCGGCTGGCCCGTGCGGGAAGCGAGGGGACGCCTCTGGATCGCAGAGTCCGACTACGAGCACACGGTGCGTCCGCTTCTCAGCCCCCAGACCTTCGCTCCTTTCCCGACAGTGCGGCGGATCCTGCTCGATCCTGGTCACGGGGGCCGCGACCCGGGGACTTCCCATCCCGGTCTCAAGCTCTTCGAGAAACACCTCACGCTCGACCTTGCCCGGCGGCTCGCGCGCCTCCTTGAAGAAGAGGGATACGAGGTCGTGTTCACCCGCGAGGACGATCGCTACGTCGACCTCACCGAGCGGAGCCTGATGGCCGGCCGGGTCGACGCTGATCTCTTTCTCAGCCTGCACTTCAACGCCGCCGGGAACGACCGTGTGGAGGGGGTCGAGACCTACGTTCTCCCTCCGCTCGGTCAGCCTTCGAGTGCGCGCACCTCGCTCCATGCGAGTGATCGCCGCCTCTATCGCGGCAACGCCCATGATCCTTGGAACGCGCTCCTCGGTTATCTGGTGCATCGCGAGCTGACCGGACTGCCGCGGGCCCAGGATCGCGGCCTGCGTCGGGCGCGCTTCACCGTCCTGCTCGGGCTGGACTGCCCCGGCATTCTCCTCGAGGGCGGCTTCGTCACGCATGACCGTGAGGGGCGCGATATCGGCTCGGC
>JBKHAU010000214.1:0-5171 GCA_046542725.1 Opitutales bacterium | reverse complement strand
CCTCCCAGCCCGACACGGTGCGCATGCTCGCCACCCTCAAGGACCACCCGCGCTGCCCCGAATACGACGTCGAGACGCTCACCAAACTGCGCGCGCACTTCACCACGGTCTACGCCGAGCTGAGCGACTTCACCGCTCACAAGAACGAGATCGTCGACACCGACACGCTCACCTACCAGGTGCCCGGCGGGATGCTCTCCAACTTCCGCAACCAGCTCAAGGAGCAGAAGATGGAGGACAAGTTCGAGGAGGTCTTTGCCGAGATCCCGGTCGTGCGCGAGGCCCTCGGCTGGATCCCCCTCGTCACCCCCACCTCCCAGATCGTGGGCGTGCAGGCGATGCTCAACGTGAAGTTCGGCCGCTGGAAAAACTTCTCCCCCCAGGCGATGGACATCGCCCTCGGCTACTACGGCCAGTGCCCCGCCCCGATCGATCCAGAGGTGCAAAAGCTCGCCGCCGAGAAATCCGGCAAGGACCCCATCGACGTGCGCCCGGCCGACCTCAAGGAACCCGGGATGGAGAAGCTCCGCGCCGATCTTCGCGCCAAGGGCTACCCCGACGACGACGAGCACTGCGTCATCCACGCGATGTTCCCGCAGGAGCTGGAGAAATATTTCAAGGCGAAGAATGCGCCGCCCGAAGCGAAGCCGAAGCCGGCCGCCGCGAGCCAGCCCAAGCCCGCCACCCAGCCGATTTCCCCCGCCGTCCCGCCCCAGCAAGCCAAGCCCGCCCCGGTTCCCACCGGTCCCGGCCGCACCCTCCGCCTCACCATCGGCGGCCAGCAGCACGAAGTCCACGTCGAGACCATCAAGGAGGAATGATGAAGTCTGAATGAGGAGTGATGAATGGGACCGCACCCCTCCCCATTCATCATCCAGCACTCATCATTCATCATTCCACCCATGTCTTCCTTCACGCACGTCGACGACTCCGGCCAACCCGGCATGGTCGACATCTCGGCCAAGGCCATCACCCCCCGCAGCGCCACCGCCGGTGTGCGGGTGGTGATGCCCCGGGAGGTCTTCGAGGCGCTCGTCGCGGAAGGCTGGGCCACCGGCAAGGGCTCCATCCTGCAGACCGCGCGCATCGCCGGCACGATGGCGGTCAAGCGCACCGCCGACCTCATTCCCTTCTGTCATCCCCTGCCCATCCAGAAAATCAAGTTCATCATCGAGGAGGAGCCCGCCCTTCCGGGACTGCGCATCGAGGCCACGGTCGCGACCGACTACCGCACCGGCGTGGAGATGGAGGCCCTCACCGGTGCCAGCGTCGCCGCCCTCACGATCTACGACATGTGCAAGGCGCTCACGCCCGAACTCGTCGTCGACGGGCTCCGTCTCCTTCGCAAGACCGGGGGCAAGGAAGACTACACCGCCGCGCCGGATCCGGCCTGAGCTCCTCCCCACGCGCCCCGGCCGGCCGCCCGGCGGCCCCGACCCGCGCCCCGGTTATTTTGCTGGGATTCTTGGGTGGGCCATGCTACCAAACCGCTTTTCTTTCCACCGAACGCATTGGCGTTGGTGAGCCCGCTCACCGGTCGTCTCCCATCGCTCACGTTCTTTCCCCAAACACCTTTCTTTTATGGACATAGCTGTCGTCACCGGAGCGTCCTCCGGCTTGGGCATCGCCATCTCGCGCACTTTGTTGAATCTCGGCTTCCGCGTCTACGGGCTCGGGGGCAACTACAACGACTCGCCGCTGCAAAACGTCGAATTCCGTCCCATCCCCTGTGACCTCGGGGATGGGGGCATGGTCGAGCACCACGCCCGCGCTCTGGTCGAGAAAGAGGGGGCCGTCTCGCTCCTCGTGAACAACGCCAAGCTCTACCCCGGGGAGTCGATGGACGACGCCGCGGGCGGCCAGTTTGCCCTCTCCCTCAACGTCAACCTGCTCTGCCCGCTCATCCTCACCCGCGTCTTTTTGCCCGGGCTGCAGCGGGTGCAGGGCCGTGTCATCACGATCAGTCCAGCCACGCCCGAGACCAGCCGGGGAGGACCCGCCGGAGCGGCCGCCGCGGGCGGCCTGCGCTGGATGCACGAGATCCTCTTTCAACAATACCGTGACCGCGGGGTCAGCTTCAGCATTGTCTCGCCCGAGCCCAACCGCTGGCGCCCGGCCGACAGTCCTCCCCCAAAGGGCGAGCACCCGCAGAGCGCGATCGACCCGCAGGCCGTTGCCGAGGCGGTCGGGGGCATTGCCCAATCCCCTTACGGCAACGTCGCGACGGAGATCGTGATCCGTCCCAAGCGCCTCTCCGAGTCGGCCATCCCGCCCATGCGGGAGGTGCCCTACCCCAAGCCGAAGCCCATTCCCTACACGGTCCCGCGCGAGCTCATCGAGGCGGAGGAACAGCTCGAGCGCGAGGAGGACGAGCGCAGCTTCCGCAAACGGGAGCTGCGGCGCGCCGACGTTCTTGCCGCACAAGCCGCGCCGGCGTCTGAGCCCGAGCCTGAGCTCGAGCCCGCTCGCGAGCGGGAGCGTGAGATGGATGAAGACGAAGACGAAAGACCCGCCCCCACTCGCTCCCGAGCCGACCGCCGGCCGGAGCCCGAGGAGCGGGAGACCGACGACGACCGCCCGAAGAAGCGCCGCCGCCGTCGCCGCCGCGGCAAGGGAGACCGCGGTCCGGACTTCGCCGAGGACGAGCGCCCAGCCCGGCGCGATCAACCGCGTGAGGACACCCCCCGTCCTGACAAACCGCGCCCGGAACGGCGCGACGAGCCGGCCGCAGAGAAGCAATCCGCCCCCGCACCGAGGGAGGAGCGCGCGACCGAGGCAATGGACCGCCCCGCCCCGGAGTCGAAGGACGCCGCCCCCGCGGCTGAGCCCGCCCGCAAGCGCCGCCGCGGCCGCAAGCCACGCCCCATGCCGCGGGAAGAGAAGCCCGGCTTCCTCGAGCCCGCCCTCGCTCCCGCCCCAGGGCGCGAACGGCCTCCGGCACCGACACCGACACCGACACCGGTAAAGGGCCCTTCTCCGGACGACCGGCCCGCGCCCGCAGCGTCCGCCGACACGGCCGCCCCGGCCGCGAAAAAAGCCACCACCAAGAAGGCGGCAACGAAGAAGGCAGCGAAGAAGGCCACCGCCAAGAAGGCGGCCAAGAAGGCCACGAAAAAGGCCGCGACGAAAAAAGTGGCACGCAAAGCGGTGAAGAAGGCTCCCGTTGAGCCCCCAGAGGACACACCATGAAGCTGCACCTTCTCGACTTTGAACTCGCCGTCCTGCGCCTCGCGCCCGACGCCGACATCCCTGCCTTTGTCTGGGAAAGCCCGTTCTATTCCCTCACCCGCACGCCGGATGAGCTCTCGCTCTTTCTCGCCGCCGAGGTCATCCCGGCCGGCATCCCGGCGACGGCGGGCTGGCGCGCCTTCCACGTCGTGGGCAGCCTCGACCTGAGCATGTTCGGCATCATTTCAGCCCTCACCATGCCGCTCGCCGCCAAGCAGATCAGCGTGTTCTCCATCTCCACGCACGACACCGACTACCTCATCGTGCCGGCCGATCGCCTCGAGGACGCGATGGACGTGCTCAGCCGCGCCGGCCACCAGTTCGTCTGAACGGATGACCGGCGGCGGGAGGCCGTCGACAGCGGCAGGCGGACCCGCTCAGTTGCCGCTCAGGATCCGGATGAGAGGCAGGTCCGGCGCACCGATGAGGTGGTCCGGCCCGTGCCATTCGAAGATGCCGAAGTCACCCTTGTATTCCCAGTTCGCATAGGCGATGCCGGCCTCCTCGAAGACCCGCACGATGTCGCGATAGTAGGCCAGCCGGTCTTCGCGGTCGACCGTCGCGAGCGCCCCGAACTCCCCGCAGTAGAGCTGCAGGTCCAGTTCCTTCGCCTTCTCGATGGCCGGGGCGAGTTCCTCGCGCAGTCGTTCGGCGCCCCAGTCGTCGCCCGCCGAGCCGAGCAGTTCGCGCACCTGCGGCGGCGCCTCGGCGAGATACGCCTCGAGCGCGGCGGCCGGGATGACCGGCCCGGGATATTGCACCGGTCCGGCATAGTCGCGCAGCGGCGTCCAGCTCGCGGTGTAATGGGTGAAGGGGAAGGGCGCGTAGGTGTGCGTGCTGAGGATGATGTTGCGGTCACCCTCCGGCACCTCGAGGTAGGGAAAGGTCTGCGGGAGCTGCCAGAGGTTCGAGCCGATGACGAGGACCCGGTCCGGCTCGAGTTCCCGAATCGCTTCCGCCGTCATGGCGATGAGCGCGTTCCAGTCCGCCGGATCGTCCGCCACCGGCTCGTTCATGATCTCGTAGGCGAGCTGGTCCACGGGGACGTCGCCCACCGCGTCCGAGAGATCGCGCCAGAGTTCGACAAAGGCCTTCTTCGCGACCGGGTCGGTGAAGAGCGTGTTCAGGCCGCCCTCGTTCACCGCGTTGAAGTGATGCGTGCGCACGGTGTGCAGATCGAGCACGACACGCAGGTCGTTTTTCTCCGCCCAGCCGAGTGCCTCCCGCATGAGGGCAAAGGCCTCCGGAATCCGCTCACCCGACTCATCCCACATCTCCTTTTCGTCGATCGGCAGCCTTACGTGGTCGAAGCCGAGATGGGCGATATATTCGAAGTCGTTCTCTGTGATCCAGGCCTCGCGGGGGGCCCAACCGAAATCCTGCGACAACCAGTGGCTGAGGTTGACGCCGCGCTCGATCTCGAACCCGGCAGGGTTTCTGGGTGCGGCCTGCGAGGGCGCGACGACCGTCCCCACGCCCAAGGCGAGGACGAGAACAGAACGAAAACGGTGCGCACAGGCACGCACGGGAGTGAGGAGGGAATGCATCGGGAGGATAGTTAGGGGTGGAATCGAAATTCGAACACCCATGATTGCCGCCCGGCGGCCCTTCGCAAAGAACGATCGGTGCCCAGACCACTCATTCAGATGAACAAACGCTCTCTCCCTTGCGCCTGCGCCCGCGCTCTCCTGCTGCCCGGTCTCCTGACCGCGGCGACCTCCGCCCTCGCGACCGAGGCCGCCTACCCCGTCATCCGCGAGGACACCACCCGCGCGCTGACCTTTGCCGCCGAGGGTGAGAACTGGCAGACCTTTCTCCTCGAGGTTGGCAGCGACGTGCGAGCGGTAGATCTCTCCCTCATCGAAGCCGACGGCGACATGGATCTCTACCTCCGCTTCGGCCAGCCCATGGCTCACTACGGCGAAGCGGACCACGTGGCGGAT
>JBKHAU010000213.1:0-5177 GCA_046542725.1 Opitutales bacterium | reverse complement strand
ATGGCATCGCCGGGGAGTCCGCGGCGGAACCGCCCGACACCCTCGCCAACGCGGTGCGGGCGATCGAGGGTCGCCTCTTCGAGAGCGCCCTCGACGGCCTCGCAACGGCCGCCCGCGACCACCCGGCGGAGCCCCTCGTGCCCCTCTGGCGGGCGCGCCTGCGCCTTGCCGGCAACCGCCGCGAAGGCCTTGACGAGGCCCTGCGCGAAGCCACCCGCGCGGCGCGTCTCGCGGCCCTCCGCGACGACGGCGGCCCGCTCGAGCGCGCGGCCTGGATGCTCGCCACCCGCGTGGCCCATGCCCTCGGTGAGGAGGCCGCCGCCCTCGAATACCTCGGCGAGGCGATGAGCGGATCTCTCGCCGCCGCCGACTGGCTGGAGATCGCCTGCCGCCACGAGGAAATGGGGCACCCGCACCGTGCCCTCGCAGCGCTCGAGGAGGCGTTTTACCTCGATGCCTCGACTTTTGTGGCGGCTGCGGGGGAGCCAGCCTTTGCCTCTCTCCAGCCCGATCTGGAGGGCATGACGGCCGACCTTGTCGCCCGTCTGAAGCTCCATGTGGAGAACCTGCTCGTGTCCGAGCGTGCGCTGCCCGGGCACGAAGGAGAGACGCCCGCCCCGGAGAGCGACGGCGTCCCGTCGAGTGGAAGCGAGGTGCTCGCCCTGCTCGCTCGCGGACGGGCCAGCGCGCAGCGCCAGCTCGCGCGCCTCACCACCTGGGCCGGGTCTCTCGCGAGCGAGGCGCGGCGACATGAAGCCCTCCGCCGAGCGCTCGAGGCGTTTCCCCTCGAGCCGCCGTCAGCCCCGCCGATGGGGGGCCTCGCGGCGGTGGTGCTCCCCCTCTGGCCCGGCTACCGCCGCCGCCTCGCCGCCTTTGAAGAGGCCGTCGCGGGCCAGGTGGCGCGACGCCGCGCGCTGGTGGCGGAGGAACGCGGCCGGCGCGCCGCCCTCATCAGCGGGGTGGCCGCTTTCATCGCCGCCGTCGAACGCTTTGAGCAAGCCGTCCTCGCGGACCCCCTCTTCGCCCCCACCGGACCGCCCGCAGAGGCACGGGAGGGGGACCTCATTGTGTACCCCCCGCTTCACGACACGGCGCACGAGCGGCCGGTCGACCGCGAACTCCTGCCCGACATTCTCTCCGCCTTCGCCCCGGCCAAGGCCGGTCTCGGCGCCGGGGCGCGGCTCCATCGGCTCGAAGCCTTGAAGGACGAAAAGGGCGTGACCGGACAGGGCGCCAGCCGCGTGGGCGTCTACTTTGCCCTGCCCGAGGCGGCCGCTTCGTAGGCGCAAACGAGGACGGCGCGAGTCCTCAGCCGACGGAAGCACCGAGGGCGGCCTTGGTCCGTTCCCAGAGATAGCGGAAGGAGCGGGCAAAGTCCTCCGGCCGCTTCCCCAGCCACGCCTCGAGCCGCTCGAGGGTGACCCATTCGCCGCGCTCGATCTCGTCCGGGTGGAGGGTGAACGGTCCCTCCGTCCGGGCGTGGTAGACGCGCACAAACTCCTCCCCCGTGTCGCGGCAGGCCGCGAAGCGCCCGATCTCGCGCGGCGGGGCAGGCAGCTCGAAGCCGAGTTCCTCCAGTGCCTCGCGGATCACGGCAGCCTCGTAGGTCTCGCCGACGTCGAGGTGGCCGGAAGCAGAACTGTCCCATTGCCCCGCGGCCAGATCCTTGTGACGGGAGCGCTTTTGGAGAAAGACCTCCCCGGCGGCGTTTTGCACGAGCAGGTGAACGGCACGATGGCGGAGGCGGTCGCGATGCACGACGACGCGACGTTCGCGGCCGATCACGCGATCCGACTCATCGACCACGTCGAACCACTCCTCGCCCACCGGCGGCGTTTCCTCCGGTCCGATCACGAACGGACGTTCTCCCGCAGATACTGGACGGTCTCAGAATCCTCTTTCAGCCGCACGAGGACGGTCCCGTCGGTCGTCTCGGCGACGTAGGGCATGGCGGCGGCGGCGAGGATCGGAATGTAACGGCGCAGGTCGGAACTCTCGTCGACCGTCTCCACCGTGACCGTCCACTGCTCCTCCCCCGCACGGTCGCGCGCGGTCAGTTCGAGCGACTTCTCGTAGACCGTGACATTGCGCGGATAGTCCGAGTAGCCACCGAAGCGCGTTTCGGGAGGGTAGTAAATGGGCGTGACGACGACGCCCTTCACCTTGCCCGCGCTGTCAAAAACCGGCGTGCGCACATAGGAGGTGCGGCCCCAGGTGCGGTAGTAGATGGGCTCGGAGCGAATCTCGGTCTCGGTCAGGGGCTCCGAGACCTCCGCGGTGAGGGAAACAATGAGGTCGGCCTCGGCCGGGTCCGCCGCCTGCCGCCAACCGCGCGAGATAAGGGCCTCGGAGACAAAGCGCGCCGCCTCGCGGTAGCGCAGGCGCGAACCGGCGAACTCGCCGCTCGGCTCCTCGATCGTGAAAACCGCCATCTCGCGCGCCCCCGGGGCGGCGAGGGCGTCGACCTTCATCCGATAGGTCGTGGTGCAGCCGGCAAACAACCCGATGCAAAGGAGGGCGGCCAACAGTTTGAAGGAGGTGTGCATGAGATAGCCTAAAGGGGTTTGGTGGCGTTTTCCAGTTTGACGCGCGTCCTCCTCCTCGCGTTCAGGTGAGCGGTCGCTCGCGCACCGGCCGGAGGGCATCGACATACTCGCGAAAACCATTCGCCTGACGCCGCAGGCGCGCCTCCAGGTCGGGATCGATAAAGGCGTCGTGCTCCCCGAAGACCCCGTAGGCGGCGGGAATGAAGACACGTTCCGGGTAGTTGAAGGCATTGCGGTAACCAAAGACCATCTGCAGCTGCTCGACCGCACGCAGGGCGCCGAACTTGCCCGCCGCGATCCCCGTGTAGGCCGTCGGCCGGCGCTCGAACGCCTCCGGAAACGGGAGCAAATCGATGAAAAGCTTCAGGACCCCGGGAAAGCTCCCGTTGTACTCCGGCACGATGACGTGCAGGCCGTCGGCCGCGAGGACCGGCTCGATGAAGCCTTCGACGAAGGCTGGCGGCTTCTCCTTGTAGGCAGATCCGAGGAGAACCTCCACCGGGAGATGCGCCATATCGAGGAGCTGCACGTCGGCCCCGCTCTCGGCGTAAAACCCCTGCGTGCGCTCGGCGAGCCGGCGAGACTGGGCGCCCGCGCGATTCGTTCCACTGATGATCACGATCTTCACGGGAGCGAAGATCGGGGCAATCGCCCGCGACGCAACTCCCGAGCGCAGAGGGAGGGCTCCCCAACCTTCGCAAAGCGCGCCAGGTTGACACGGCAGCGGACCGCTCCACAAACCACCTTGATCAATTCACGGAGGCGCTGGCGAAACCGCTGGCGCAGCGCAGTGTCATTTCGACTCGGGTATTAGCTTGCCTAATGCAAAAGCGTAGCTCGAGCGATTCCTATCGGTAATGGTTCCAATTCTCACAAAGATGTGGAAGCGGCTGATTCCCGGTAATTTACGGTTGACTCAAGAAACATTAAACGGGCTAATTCGCCGAAGTGCAGGTGCTCATGCTCACGATCCTGATCAGTCTGGTTCTAGTAGCCGTGTTTATCCTGCTCTACTTGGCCTCCCGGCGAGAAGACGGGTTTGGCGGGGCCGAACGGCACTCGCTCCTGCCCCTCGACGAGGAGGATACCCCCCGTTCTTCCTCTCCGCGAACCCCTGAAGAATGACGCGTGTTGAAGCGCGTGCTTTCGATGTGATTCACCCCTTTTCGAGCTTCCGCCGGGTCGCGCCCGGCGAGTTCCTTTACCTGCTCTCCGACCGATGAACGCCTCTCCCGCGCTCGCCAAGCAAACGATTCAATACGACGACGAGACGGTCCGCCGCTTCATGCTCGCCTCCATCATCTGGGGGCTGGTGGGCATGCTGGTGGGGGTCCTCATCGCCTTTCAGCTGAACTTCCCGAAGCTGAATCTCGGTCTCCCCTACTTCGGCTTCGGGCGCCTGCGCCCGCTGCATACGAACGGGGCCATCTTCGCCTTTGTGGGGAACATGATCTTCGCCGGGGTGTATCACAGCACGCAGCGTCTCTGCAAGGTGCGCACGCCGAGCAAGCTGCTGAGCAACATCCACTTCTGGGGCTGGCAGGCGATCATCCTGGGGGCCGCGCTGACGCTGCCCTTTGGCTTCACGCAGGGCAAGGAGTATGCCGAGCTGATCTGGCCGCTGGACCTCGCCGTGACTGTCATCTGGGTGGTTTTCGCGATCAACTTTTTCTGGATGCTCGCGATCCGCAACGAGCCGACGCTCTACGTCGCGATCTGGTTCTACATCGCGACGATCGTGACGGTGGCGATGCTCTACATCGTCAACAACCTCCAGATCCCGACCGGGTTGCTCCACAGCTACCCGATTTACAGCGGGGTGCAGGATGCGCTCGTGCAGTGGTGGTATGGGCACAACGCGGTGGCGTTCTTTCTCACCACGCCGATTCTCGGCATCATGTACTACTACATTCCGAAGGCGGCCAACCGCCCGGTCTACAGCTACCGGCTGAGCGTGGTACACTTCTGGAGTCTGGTTTTCATCTATATCTGGGCGGGGCCCCACCACCTGCTCAACACCTCCCTCCCGCACTGGCTGCAGGCCCTCGGGATGCTCTTCTCGCTCATGCTCTGGGCGCCCTCCTGGGGGGGAATGCTGAACGGGCTGCTCACCCTGCGCGGGGCCTGGCACAAGCTGCGGTCGGATCCGGTCCTGAAATTCTTTGCCGCGGGCGTGACCTTTTACGGGATGGCGACCTTCGAGGGGCCGCTCCTCTCCATCCGCGTGGTGAACTACCTGAGCCACTACACCGACTGGACGATCGGCCATGTGCATGGCGGCACACTCGGCTGGAACGGCTTCATGGCCGCGGGCATGTTCTACTTCCTCGCTCCCCGCCTCTGGAAGACGAAGCTCTGGAGCGAAAACCTCGCCAACTACCACTTCTGGATCGGGTTCGTCGGGATTCTTTTCTACATGGGCTCGATGTGGGTCGGCGGCATCACGCAGGGGCTCATGCTCAATGCGACGGACGGCGCGGGCTCCCTCACCTACGGCAACTTCCTCGAAACGGTGCAGGCGATCAAGATCCCGCTGCTCCTCCGCTCGCTCGGCGGCACGCTCTACCTCATCGGCTGGATCATGCTGATGGTGAATATCTTCAAGACGATCAAGGGGCGCGAAACGGTCGA
>JBKHAU010000212.1:0-5179 GCA_046542725.1 Opitutales bacterium | reverse complement strand
CCGAGGCCGACCTCGAGGCGCACAACCGCATGGTCGTGGAAAACGCCACGGACTTTATTTTCACCTTCGATCTCGAAGGCACGGTCACGACCTTCAACACCGCCGGAGAACGCCTCACCGGCTACTCCGCCGCCGAAGTCATGGGGCAATCGGCGTTCACTTACCTGCCCGAACGTGAGGGCCGCATCGTCCATCGCCTGCTCGAGAGCGCGCGCGAAGGGCGGCCCCGTCGCATCCCCTCGCTCCGGCACTGCCTCATCCATCGCGACGGGCAACCCCAGACATGGGTGGAGACGAGCTTGCGCATCGTCATCGATCGGGAGGGGGTCTGCCGCAGCCTGATCGGCGTCAGCCGCGACGTGACCGAGCGACGCCGGACGGAGGAAGCGATGCTTCAGGCGCGCGAGGCGGCGGAGGCGGCAAACCGCGCGAAGTCGGAGTTTCTCGCCAACATGAGCCATGAGATCCGCACTCCCCTGAACGGGGTCCTCGGCATGCTCGACCTTCTCCTCGACTCCTCTCTCGACGCCCAGCAGGAGGAGTTTGCGAGCACCGCCCGGGAGAGCGCGGGCGCGCTCCACGATCTCCTCTGCAACATCCTTGATCTGACCAAGATCGAAGCCGGGCGCTTTGAACTGGAGACCGTTCCCTTCCATCTTCCCGGCCTCTGCCAGCAGGCCCTCTCAGTGGTCACCGTCCAGGCCCGCGAGAAAGGGCTCGATCTCGACCTGCGGGCGGGTCCGGAGGTCTCCCCCTACCGCCTTGGGGACCCCACCCGCCTGCGCCAGGTCCTCATCAACCTCGTCGCCAATGCGGTCAAGTTCACCCATCAGGGCCGGGTCACGATCCACCTCGAGGAAGCGCTCGATGGCCGCATCCGCATCCTCATCGAAGACACCGGCATCGGCATTTCGGAGGAGCAGCAGAAGCGGCTCTTTTACAAGTTCTCCCAAGCCGACGCCTCGATGACCCGCCGCTTCGGGGGCAGCGGCCTGGGCCTGCACATCTCGCGCCGGCTGGTTCGCGCGATGGGTGGGCACCTCGGCCTGCGCAGTTCCCTCGGCGAGGGCTCCACCTTCATTCTCGAACTACCCCTGCCCCATACCCGCGCCCCGGTCGAACCCACCCTCCCGATGCTGCCCAACGCGATCGGCACCTACACGCGCACCCCCTTCGCGCAGGCCGATGCCGAACCCGGTGCCCCCCTCCGCGTGCTCGTCGTGGATGACAACGCCGTCAACCTCCGGGTATCCTCCGCCGTCGTTGAGCGCCTCGGTCACGAAGTGGCGACCGCGGTGAGTGGAGAGGAAGCCCTCGCGCGCATCGAGGAAGGCTTCGACGTCATCCTCATGGACTGCCAGATGCCGGGGCTCGACGGCTTCGAGACAACCCGACGCTGGCGTGCTCACCCCCATGCCGGCCACACCTGGATCATCGCCCTCACCGCCAACGCCCTCAGCGGCGACCGCGAGCGCTGCCTCGAGGCGGGCATGGACGACTACCTGAGCAAGCCGATCAAGCCCGAGCGTGTCCACCACGCCCTCCTCCGCGCTCGCGTCAACGGCCTCGCCTCGGCCTGAAGACTTCGCCGGCGAAGCCGCGTCCATCGCCCCGCAGTCGAGCGCCTTTTGATTCGACCACTCCGGAGCCAGCGCCAACCGTGGCTCCATGGCAGATGACGCCCCCGAACGCGACGCCCCCGAGGCACCCAAGCCGCCGCCGCCCTCCAACGCCGAGCGACGCTCTCCCTGGGTGCAGCTGAAATACTTCAACTTCGCCCCCACGATCTACCCCGGCATGATCAAGGTGGTCTCGAAGGACGCCCGCAATGGCGACCTCGTGCATGTCTATGACAAGGCCGGCTACCCCTTCGGCGCCGGCCTTTGGAACAAGAAGGCGCGCGTCCCCCTGCGCATGTTCCACCACGGCGAGGAGCCGTTTGCCGAAGACGACTTTCTCTCCCTCCTCGACCGCGCCCTCGACCTTCGCCGCGGCCTCCTCGACCTCCCGGCCAAGACCGATGCCTTTCGCGTCGTCCACTCCGACGGCGACCAACTCAGCGGCCTCGTCGTCGACAAGCTGGGCGACACCCTGAGCGTGGAGGTGCATAGTCGCGGCGTCTACAAGCGCCTCGACCGCTGGCTCCCCCGCCTCCACGAGGCCCTCGGCACGACCCAGGAGGTCGTCTCGGTCGACGATTGGGTGGTGGACATGGAGGCGATCAAGCTCAAGCCCCCGCGGCGCCCCGCTCCTCCCAGTGTGAAGCTGACCGAGCACGGCATCCGCTACGAAGTGAACTTCGAAGCCGGCCACAAGACAGGCTTCTTCTGCGACCAGCGGGAGAACCGCCGCCGCCTCGCCGCCCTCGTCAAACCGACCGACCGGGTCCTCGACCTCTGCTGCTACAGCGGGGGATTCGCCCTCGCCGCCCACCTTCTCGCCGGCGCGCAGGACGTGACCGGGGTCGACCTCGACGAGAAGGCCATCGCCCAAGCCAAGCGCAACGCCAACCTCAACCAGACCAAGGCCCCCAAGTGGGTCCACTGCGACGCCTTCAGCTACGCCCGCCAGATGCAGCGCAACGCCGACCAGTGGGACGTCGTCGTGCTCGACCCGCCGAAATTCGTTTTCAGCAAGGAGGGCCTGCGCGAGGGCCAGGGCAAGTACCAGGACCTCAACCGCCTCGGCGTCACCCTCGTGCGCCCCGGCGGCCTCCTCGTCACCTGTTCCTGCTCCGGCCAGGTGAACGACGAGATGTTCGAGGAATGGGTCACCCGCGCCGCCCATCAGGCCGGCCGCCGCCTCCAACTCATCCACCGCACCGGCGCCGGTCCCGACCACCCCGTCATGTCCAACTGCTTCGAGAGCCGCTACCTCAAGGTCCTCTGGGCGCGCGTGTATTGAAAATCCGACAACGCAGGGGCCGGCGCCCAGCCGAGACTGGACCCGCCGTGGCGCGGGCCCATCGTCAGCGACTACACCCCCGCACACACACCCATGCGTCTGCTCTCAGGAAACACCCTCGCGGCCCTCGCCACCGCTCTCCTTCTCACCGCGCCGCTTGCGGCCCTCACGCCGGCCGCACCGGCGGAACTTGGCCTCTCGGCTGAGCGCCTCGCGCGGATCGACCGGGTCTTCGAGGACTATGTCGCCGACGGCGCGCTGCCCGGCGCGGTGGTCCTCGTCGCGCGCGACGGCCATATCGCCCACCTCGGCGCCTACGGTGAGCTCGATCGCGAGGCCAACACCCCGATGCCGGAGGACGCGCTCTTTCGCATCGCCTCGCAGACAAAGGCGATCGTGAGCGTGGGCATCCTGATGCTCCAGGAGGAGGGCAAGCTGCTCATCGGCGACCCGGTGCACCAGTACCTCCCCGCCTTCGAAAACTCGACCGTGGCGGAGCCACGCGAGGATGGCGGCTACGATGTCGTGCGGGCGAAGCGGCCGATCACCCTGCGCGATCTTCTCACCCACACCGCCGGCATCGGCTACGGGGGCGGCCTGGCCGCCGCGGAATGGGAGGCGGCCGGGATCCAGGATTGGTATTTCGCCGACCGCGACGAGCCCATCCGCGCCACCATCGACCGCCTCGCCACGCTCCCGCAGGAAGGCCATCCCGGCGAACGCTTCGTCTACGGCTACAGCACCGATATCCTCGGCGCGGTCATCGAGGTCGCCTCCGGCCAGCCCCTTGATGTCTTTCTCGAGGAACGCGTTTTCACCCCGCTCGGGATGGAAGACACCCACTTCTTCGTTCCTGCGGAGAAGGCCGACCGCCTCGCCGTGGTGTATTCGAAAGAGGACGACAGCCCGCTCACGCGTGCTCCCGCCGAGGGCACGATGCAGGCCCAGGGGCACTACCTCGAAGGCCCCCGCCGAAGCTTCTCGGGGGGCGCCGGTCTCGTTTCGACCGCCCGCGACTACGGCGTCTTTCTGCAAATGCTGCTCGACGGCGGCATCTACGAAGGCGCCCGCCTCCTCTCGCCCAACACTGTCAAGCTCATGACCGTCGACCACCTCCCGCGCGAGGGCATGTTTCCCTGGGCCCCGGGGCAGGGCTTCGGCCTCGGCTTTGCCATCACCCAGGACGTCGGCCGGCACGGTGAGCCGGGCTCCGTCGGCGTCTTCGAGTGGGGCGGTGCCTACCACTCGAAATACTGGGTCGACCCGGTCGAGAATCTTCTCGTCGTTTATTTTACCCAGGTCATCCCGGCGGACGGGCTCGACGACCACGGGAAGCTGCGCGCGCTGGTCTACCAGGCGATCACCGAGAGCCGCGCCCAAACGCCCTAAGCGTGTGCAAACAAGATCCCCCCTCGCGGGGAACAGGCAGTGCGACGCTCTCTTCCTCTCGCATCTGTCCTGCCTGTGACACCCCGTGCTTGCCCGCCGCACGGCAATCGGTAAACCGCGACCCAGCTGGCCGATGAATTCTGCTCCGGATGACACTGCCGCGCCCCGTGCGCGCCCGACGCGCCGTCTCGTGCCCTGGCTCTGCCTGGGCTTGGCCGCACTCCTTGCCCTGGGTATCTGGATCGTCTGGAGCGAATCTCACCCGGACAGTGAACGGGCGCTGCGTCTGGCTTGGCGTGACCAACTCACGGCGTGGTTTCCGGCCGAGATGCAGCCCTCGCCGCGCGATCACGGTCTCTTTCTCGTCCTCGAAGACGAGGAGGCGGCACTCGCCGTCGTCCTCGTGCATGGGCTCGATGAGCCCGGCGACATCTGGCATGACCTCGTCGCCACATGGCGGAAAGAGGAGAACTTTCCGGCGGCTGTCTGGGAGCTGCGTTACCCCAACGACCAGGCGATCGACCGCAGCGCGGAGTTTCTCGCGCGGCAGTGGGAGCGGCTGCCCGCGGATCGTCCCGTCGTGCTCCTTGGCCACAGCATGGGTGGGCTCGTCATCCGCGAGTTTGTCTCGCGCTGGCGGCATCCGGTCCAGCGCGCATCAAGCGTGGAGGGACCGCCGGTGCGGGCGGCCTATCTCGTGGGCACGCCCAACCATGGCTCGGAGTGGGCACGGTTACGGGTCTGGCTCGAGTTGCGCGACCAGTTTGCCAACGCGCAGGCGCGCGAGTTCTCGCTCTTCGCCGCGCTGCGAGATGGCGTCGGCACGGCCAAGGTCGACCTCCGGCCGGGAAGCACCTTTCTAACCCAGCTGAATGCTCGTCCCTGG
>JBKHAU010000211.1:0-5244 GCA_046542725.1 Opitutales bacterium | reverse complement strand
CGGGAAGCCGACGACGATCGCCTGGTTCATGGGGTTTGCACCCGCCGAGGACCCCGAGATCGCCATCGCGGTCATGATCGAGGGCGTGCCCGAGGAGAGCTCACTGGGCGGCGGGGCCGACGCCGCCCCCGTCGCCGGGGCCGTCATCCGCGCCTATGCGGACAAGCTGCGACCGGACGCCGAGGGGCCCGTCGCGGTTCGCTGAGCACGCCCGCGCCGCTCCCGGCGACAGCGCCGAAAAACCACCGTCGGCTCTTTCCAGGCCTCGACGGGCCCGAAGCGGAGCACGTGCAAGGCGTCAACCAACTCGCGGCTTGGCGGGGCCGCGCCCGACGCCGCGAAACGGACGAGCCAGGTCCCGGCCTGCCGCCGCACGAGCCGCTCGCGACCAGCCGGCCCCCGCAGTCGGGGGAGCAGACGGCGCACCGCCCACAAGAGCCCGCCTCCACCGAGAAGCACGCCGAGCAGCGGCAGGAGGGGCCGGTAGAGCGCCCAGTCGAAGGGTGAGCGCAGGGCCTCGCGAAGAGCACTCCAGAAACGGCCGCTCTCGGCCTGCAGCGTTTCCCAGGCAGCCACCCCCCAGCTGCTCGCGGTGTCGAGGGCCGCCCGCTGGTCGACCGCATCGAAATTCACCACGCGCCGATACCAGAGCATGCGCAAGCTGTCGAGATAGGCGCTGAAGGTGGCATCGGAGGACTCGATATGATCACTCGAGGGCTCGAGCACCGCGCGCGCGCGTTCCTCCGCGGAGGCGGCCAGCGGCTCCCCGTTGCCCGGGGTGGGATCGACCCGTCGCCATCCGACTGCCGGATCGTAGAACTCGACCCAGGCGTGGGCATCGGCGTTGCGCACCATGAAGTAGTTCTCGAAGGGGTTCCACACTCCCCCGAAAAATCCGGTCACGAGGCGCGCCGGCACGCCCTGCGCCCGGGCGAGGAGAACGAGGCCGCCGGCATACAGTTCGCAGTGCCCGGGCCGGTCACTCGCCATCCAGTCGATCAGCGGGTCGCTCCCCTCCCCGAGTTCGGTCGAGAGGGCATAGCCCGCACGGTTACGCTGGAGCCAGTGAATGGCTCGAGCGATGCGCTCCTCGGGCGAAAGACGATCCACCGGCGCCTCCCCCAAGGCGTCCACCATCGCCTCGAGGCGCGCCTGCACCGCGAGGTCGGCGGGCAGTTCGAGGGTGGTCCAGGGATAGCGGTCGACAGGAGTCGAGGGCATCGCCCCCGGCTCGCCCTCGAGCGCGCGGTCGGCCAGCACGGGCGGCACCGAGTCGCGCCACTCGAGTCCTGCCAGGCGGTAGACGAGCATCGCCGAAGGCGCCTGCCGCAGGCTCACCGTGCGCACCGCCATGTTCAGTTCGAGGTCCTGCCGCGAGGCGAACCGTAGTTCGCGGAAAGGCGCCGGAAGAGGCACCTGCCGGCTGACCCCACCCTCGAAGTAGTGCGTCCAGACCGGCGCGTCAGGGGCGGCAGCCTCGGGCAAACCGCTGAGACGAAAGTCGTTCACCGTGCGCTGCGCCGCGGAAGCGCTCCGGCTCTGGCGAAACCCACCGCCATAATACTTGTCCAAGACCATCATGCGCCAATAGGGGCGGCTCGCCGCAGCCTCCACCGGCGCCTCCACCCGCATCGCGACGGAGAAATCCTCTTGGATCTCGATGACTGAGCCAAATTCCACCACCTCGCTGAACCCGGAGTAGGAAGTCCCCGAAGGCAGGCTCATGAAGGGCAGCTGTTGTCCAAACTCGAAGCGGGGCAACCCCCAGAAGAGGAGCAAGGTGACACCCACAAAGAGCCCATAGAGACCGGTCGCGAAGAGCACCATGCCACGGTCGAAGCGCCTTGGCAGGTCCCGCGCCCAGCCGCGCCAGGCAAAGCGCGCCCATGGGTTGATCTCTCGTCCACCATCGCCTTCCTCGACTGCTTCCTCCGCTACGATGACGGCGAGCAGCCACATCGCGAGGGGCACAAAGACGAGAAACTGGGCCGCAAAGAGCAGGCTGGCCTCGAGCGTGCCGGTGAGCAGGACAAGAACCAGCGCGAGGAGAATGAGCTGCCGGTCCTGCCGCGGAGTGCGAAACTCCAACGCGCGATACAGCACGATGCCCGCGATGATGCGCAGAAGCGATGGCAGGACGTCCCCCCCCGAGGTCAGCAGATCCCCCAGAATGAAGACGATAAGGAAACCGGGCCCGAGCTTGACGAGCGGCTTCTGGAGGAGGGAAAGGACGCGTGGCAAGGCCGTGGCGACGGCCGTGAGCGCAACCGCCGCCCAGATCCAGACGACCCCGCTGATCGCCAGTTGCGTCACCCCGACCAGCGCCAGCATCGCGAGGATCTGCCCGAGGAGCCACCGCAGCGGCCGCAGTGGTCGTCCCTTAGCCGACACCGACGACCTTTCCCTCGCAGAGGATCTCGACCCGTTCGCCGGCGGGGCGGAAACGCAGCCGCAGCCAGCGGCGGGGGGGCTCCGCGCCTCCCCCGTCGGGAGCGCGGCCGAGCACTGCCAGCTCACCGAGGACGGCATGCAGTTCGGCCAGCCGTCGCACCGCCATGGCGGGCCCGCCATTGATCGTCACGGCGGCCAGTTGCTGGTGCATATAGAGATCCTCCGCGAGCGTCGAGGTGAGGGCGGCGAGGCGGTCGACGGCCGCCTCCGACCACCGCGAGGCGGGACTCTCGACGACGAGGACAAACTGCGCCGCCGCCTCCTCGCAGGTCTCCCGGACAAGGAGTCGACGGGCACGGGCCGAGGCCTTCCAATGAACCGTGCGGGGCGGATCGCCGGGCTGGTAATCGCGAAGATTGAGCAGCTCCGTGCCCCCACCCCGGCGCGCCCGACGACTGCCCGGGAGACGGGCCGGGGCCTCCCGCAGCGGATGCAGCGTGTAGTCCATCCGTGGCGCCCACACGAGCACTTCGCAGGAGGCGCTTTCCTCGATCGATTTGTGCAGGAACCCGAAGGGATAACTCGTCCCCAGAGTGGAGAGGGTGATGACGTGCCGGCCCCGCCGCGCCGGGCGCAGGAGGCAACCCCGTTCGAGCGTGCCTCCCGGCAGCACGCGCTCGGCGAGGAGAAGGGCCTCCTCGGCGGGCGTCCCGGCTTGCGCGCTCGACGTCAATTGCCCGACCAGGCCATAGGTCGGCAGGCGACGCTTCCGGTTACGCAGTTCGAGGGTGACAGGGAGAGGTTCTCCCACCCGTCCATGCCGCTCTGTCCGGAGACGCCAGCGACAGCCCGAGAAGTTGAGCCATGACAGCACGCCACTGAGGAGCAGGCTGGCGAGGAGAAGGGCGAGACCGAGGTAGAGGATGTTTTGCGCCGTGTTGAAGGCGGCCATGCCCACTCCCATGGAGAATCCAATGAGGACCAGGCCGGTGCGCGTCGGACGGGTGCGGTGCCCCGGGGGCTGACGAAAGAGCTGCCAGAGCAGGCGCCACGCGTTGCCCGCGCGCGACGACCCCCGAAAGAAACCCGGGTGGGCCCAGCCCGAGTCAACGCTCTCCGCCATCCCGCCCATCGGTAAACTCCCGCGCAAGCGCCGCGAGGGCCTTGCCCGAGACTCGCTGCACGGTCCACCCCTCCATCGGCTGCGCGCCGACCGCCCGGTAAACGCGCAGGGCCGGCTCATTCCAATCCAGCACCGACCACTCGAAGCGGCCGTAGTCGCGCTCCACCGCCAGCCGTGCGAGGTAGCGCAAAAGCGTCTTGCCGATTCCCCGGTCGCGCGCCTCGGGGAGGACAAAGAGGTCCTCGAGGTAGAGGCCGGGCTTGGCGAGAAAGGTCGAATAGGTGATGAAAAAGAGGGCAAAGCCGACCGGCTCCCCCCGCCACTCCGCGAGCACCACCTCGGCCGCCGGCTTCTCCCCGAAGAGCGTCGAACGCAGCCCGTCTTCCGTCGCGACGACCTCATGGCTGAGCTTCTCATAGGCCCCGAGCGCTTCGATAAAGCGCAGGACAGTGCCGGCATCGCCCGCCTCCGCGGCACGCAGGGTGAGGCCTTCGATGGCGGTGTTCACGGTCATCATACGCTCGGCAGGGCAACCGCCTCGAGCGTCTTGCGCAAGAGTCCTTCGACCACGCGTCGTTCCTCGAGGGCATCGCTCGTCGCCCGCTGGAGCGAGAGGCGATGGCCACAGACCGGCAGGAAGGCCGCCTGCACGTCCTCCGGCATGACAAAGTTGCGCCCGTGATACAGTGCCGTGGCCTGGGCCACGGTCTTCAGCGCGAGGCTCCCGCGCGTGCTGATGCCGGCGCGAAATTCCCCCTCCGTACGGGTCGCGCAGATCAAGCGGAGCACATACTCCGCGACCGATTCCTCGACAAAGACGTGTCCCACTGCCGCCGATACCTCGCCCAGCTCGGGCGCGCTCAGGACCGGCTCACTCGCGATCGCATCGTAGTGCTGCTGCCCGCGGGTGAGGATCTCCAGCTCCGTCGCAAAGTCCGGATAGCCCATCTCCAGCCGCATCAGGAAACGGTCGAGCTGACTCTCGGGCAACGGGTAGGTACCCTCGTAGTCGACCGGGTTCTGCGTCGCAAAGACCATGAAAGGCGATCCCACGGCATGGGGCACGCCATCCACCGTAACGATCCCGCGGTCCATCACCTCGAGCAGCGCACTCTGCGTCTTGGGCGTGGTCCGGTTGATCTCGTCGGCCAGGAGAATGTTGGTGAAGACCGGGCCCCGCTGGAAGACGAAACGCCGCTCCGCCTCTTCGTAGATCGAGACCCCGAGCACATCCCCCGGCAACAGATCGCTCGTGAACTGGACGCGGCGGAAGTCGAGGTCGAGGGCCCGCGCGAGCGAATACGCGAGGGTCGTCTTGCCGAGACCCGGAAGGTCTTCGAGGAGAAGATGCCCTCCACACATCAGGCAGATGAGGACGCGGTCGATGACCTCGTCCTTCCCCCGGATGATATGACCCACGCTCTCGCGCACGCGCAACATGCGGGCCCGGGCCTGCGGAGCGGAAAGAAATGAAGGGGGCGCGCCGGCAGAGTCCATCATACTACATCATCGGCCAGGAGCGACCGACCTTGACTCAACCCCACCCCTCTTCCGGAAGCAATCCGCCTCAGACGATTTCACCCCGCCGGGCGGCGAGCGATTCGGCGGCGTTGCGCAACTCCGCGACGAGGTCGCGGAGGGCGAAGGGCTTGGCGAGAAACGCATCGATTCCCGCCTGACGGCAGCGGCGCTCGTCCTCGAAAAAGACGGAAGCGGTCAAGGCGATGAGG
>JBKHAU010000210.1:0-5247 GCA_046542725.1 Opitutales bacterium | reverse complement strand
CGTCGTTGGGGAGATCGAAACGGAAATAGCCGTGGAAGTCCGGATTGAAGCCACCCCGGATGTCGACAAATTCGAAGGTGCCGCGGTCGGTCGCATCATCGCGGATGTAGGTATCGGCAACCGAAATGAGGTCCACGTTGATAGTCTGCGCGGACGCGGGGATAGCCAAAGCCAAGGCGGTGGCAGCCGAAACTAGTTTCAAGGGAGAGAGAAGGTTTTGCTGCATAGCGGGGAGGGATTCGTCGAGTTGCGGTAAGGGACCAATGGTCTAGTCAAAGATAGCAGTGTGAGATGATGGAAAAGGAGGCGGAAAAGCGAACGCGTTGAATTGGTATCGTCTGAAAACGAACGAATGATGAGCCAAGGAGGGCGCCTTCCTTCTTGCCTCTGACGTTCAGATTTCGAGCGGGTCGTCGTCGGCTGCGAAATGCGTCGTTTTGGTAAAGGTGCCAGGCCCTGTGCCCAGGCACGCCGTTGTGGCTGCTTGTTTACTCCCTCCCCGTCAAACCCATCTATGAATACTTCTTCTCCCCCTGCCAGAAACCCCCTTCCCCTCCTCCTGCGGTGCGCGCTGTGCCTGCTTCCCTTGGGGCTCTTCGGAGCCTCTCAGATGGAGTACCTCGATCGCGGTCTGGTCGCGATGCGCGCCTCACCGGATACCGCCTTTGTCAGTTGGCGCATGCTCGGGACTGACCCGGACACCATCACTTTCAACGTTTACCGATCGGAAGACGGCAGCGCGCCGGCGAAGATCAACGGCGAGCCGTTGGCCAATGCGACGAGCTTTCTGGACCGGACGGTCGATTTCTCCGGCCCGGTGACCTACTACGTGCGCCCAATCATTGATGGGGTGGGGCAGCTCCCCAGCGATCCCGTCACCCTCCCGGCGCAGGCACCGGAGCAGCAGTATCTCGAAGTGCCGCTGCAGCGTCCCGCCGACGTGGCGGCGAGCGGAGCGATTCCCGCCTACACCTACTCCGCCAACGACACCTCCGTCGGTGACCTCGATGGTGACGGGCAATATGAGATCGTCGTGAAGTGGGATCCCTCCAACGCCAAGGACAACTCGCAATCGGGCTTCACGGGAAATGTTTATCTCGATGCCTACAAGATGGACGGCACGCACCTCTGGCGGATCGACCTCGGGCACAACATCCGGGCGGGCGCACACTACACCCAATTTCTCGTTTACGACTTCGATGGCGACGGCAAGGCGGAGATCGTCTGCAAGACGGCCGACGGCACGGTGAGTGGGACTGGCGAGGTGATTGGTGACGCCAGCGCGGATTACCGCAATGGCAGTGGATACGTCCTCTCGGGGCCTGAATTTCTCACCGTGTTCGATGGTGCGACCGGTGGTATCCTGACCACGACGGACTATGTTCCAGAGCGCGGTAACGTCAGTGACTGGGGCGACGGCTATGGCAATCGCGTGGACCGTTTCCTCGCCGCCGTTGCCTACCTCGATGGCGAGCGCCCGAGTATCGTCATGGCCCGCGGTTATTACACCCGCAGCGCCCTCGTCGCTTACGACTGGCGGGATGGTGAACTCACTCAGCGCTGGATCTTTGACACCGGCCATGCCACGACCGGTCCCCTCGCGGCCTACCGCGGCCAGGGTGCCCACAGCCTCTCGGTGGGCGACGTGGACGGCGATGGTTTCGACGAGATCGTCTACGGGGCCGCCACGATCGACCACGACGGCACGGGGCTTTACTCCACCGGGTTGGGCCACGGCGATGCCACCCACCTTTCGGACATGGACCCGGACCGCCCCGGCCTCGAGTTTTTCATGATTCACGAGTCCCCCGCGGCTTACGGTGAGAATGGCTCCTCGGTCCAGGACGCAGCGACCGGCGACATCATTTACGGGGTCGACGGCGGTGGGAGCGATGTCGGGCGTGGTGTGGCGGCGGACATCGATCCACGCTATGTCGGTTACGAGACTTGGGCCTCGCGTGGCGGACTCTACAACATCGACGGCACGCTCATCTCGGACACGCGGCCCGGCATGATGAACTTTCTGGTCTATTGGGACGGCGACCTTCTGCGTGAACTGCTCGATGGCACCCGAATCGCGAAATGGGATGCGGAGCGCAGCACCACGGATACGCTCTTTGAGCCTCCTGGCGTGGCATCGAACAACGGGACCAAGTCCAATCCCGCCCTCAGCGCCGACCTCTTCGGGGACTGGCGCGAGGAAGTGATCTGGCGGACAACCGATAGCAGCGCCCTGCGCATCTACAGCACGACCATCCCGACCGAGCACCGCTTCCGCACCCTCATGCACGACCGGCACTACCGCCTCGCCATCGCGTGGCAGAACGTTGCCTACAATCAGCCGCCGCACCCGGGCTTCTATCTTGGCGAGGACATGTCGCCGCCTCCGGCTCCGGACCTCGACATCGTCGTGCCGGCGGGCGTGAGCGCCCCGGCCCCGGTAGCGGACCGGTTTGCTCAGTGGCTCGCGGACCAGGGTCTGGCGACAGATCTGTCGCCAGACCAGGATCCGGATCAGGATGGTCTCACCCTCGGAGAGGAATATGCCCTCTATATTGAAGGACAGGCGGCTGCCGTCGTCGTGCAGGAAGGTGAAGCGCATCTCTCCCTGCCTCTCATGCGCTCAGAGTTCGACTACTGGCTCGACACTTCGGTGGACCTCTCGACGTGGACGACCGTGACTGACGTCATGGGTCTCGACGAGGGCGCGATGGTGAGCCTTCCGTCTGCGGACGATCGTGCTTTTTACCGCCTCCGGATGCGCGATTACGACGACTACAACACTTGGCCGACGGTCGCGATCTCCGCTCCCACCCCGGGTGAAGAGATCGACATCAATGACGGCGTGACGTTTGTGGCCGATGCCAATGATGCCGATGGCTCGATTGCCGCGGTGGAATTCTTTGTCGACGATACCAGCCTCGGGTCGGTCACGGCCGCTCCCTTCGAGTTCAGCTGGACGCCCCCTTCGGTGGGTGAGTTCAGCGTGCGGGTCGAAGCAGAGGACGATGAAGGTGCCATGGCTTATTCGGAAAGCGTCACCTTCTCCATTATCGAGGAAGTGTCCGGGGGTCCCACCGTCTATCAGGCCGAAGACGGGCTTTACGGTCCTCACGGCTACGCCTTGGAGGCGACCAATGAGGGATTCAACGGCACCGGCTACATCAACTTCGCGAGCGCCGACGACGTGGAAAGCTTTCTCGAGTTCCAGAATGTCGATGGGGGCGCCGGCGGCAATGCCTTGCTGGTCTTCCGCTACGCCTTGGGCACGGATATTTCGCGCACGGGCGCACTCCGCGTCAACGGGGAAGCCGATCCCATCACCTTCGACCCGTCGGGTGGTTGGAGCGTCTGGGTGGAGAAGCGGGTCTTCGTCGAGCTCGTCGCCGGACCGAACAATACCGTGCGCCTCGAGGCCAACGGCGAAGACCTCGCCAACGTCGACGAACTCGTCGTGACGGCTCCGTGATGACCTGCGCGCCCTTGGTTCTTCGCTCGCTTCTCGCTAACTCGCGGGCGTGACGACAGGCCAGGGTTCATTCTGCGTCGCAGGGGCCAAAGAACCCTTCCACAGAGAGCAGCCCGGGAGCTGAAGAGCCCCCGCGCTGCTCTCTTTTTCTGTGGGCCGCGCCACGCTTCAGGCAACGAGCGCGAAAGAGGCACGGTCCTCTGACACCGCGGGCGCGGGCCCGCAGAAGGACGCAGGATCCGTCGGGGCCGGGCGGAGGCTTGCCAGCCGGGCGGGCACCTCCAAGCGTGCGGGGATGGCAGCAGTGCGCGTTCGTTTCGCCCCCAGTCCGACGGGCTTCTTTCATATCGGGAGCGCCCGCACGGCGCTCTTCAACTGGCTTTACGCCCGGCGGCACGACGGTCGCTTCATCCTCCGCATCGAGGACACCGACGCCGAGCGCAACCGCGAGGAATACGTCGAGCTGATCTACGCGAGCCTGCGCTGGCTCGGGATGAACTGGGACGAGGGGCCGGACATCGGAGGGGACTACGGCCCCTATCGCCAGAGCGAGCGCGGCACGATTTATGCCGAATGGCTCGATAAGCTGCGCGCCGCCGGCCGCGTCTACGAGAAGGACGGCGCCCAATGGTTCCGCCTCCAGGGGGAGCGCTACACCGAGTATGACGAGTACTACAAGGCGGAGGTGGAGAAAGTGCGGACGGCGCCGGTCGTGATCCACGACCTCATCCGCGGGCGAGTGGAACGACGCGAGGAGCGCGACTTTGTCGTGGCCCGGGCGGACGGGAGCCCGACCTTCCACTTCGTCAATGTCGTGGATGACATCACGATGGGCATCACGCACGTCGTGCGCGGCGAGGATCACCTCAGCAACACGAGCAAGCACCTCGAGCTCTTTCAGGCCTTCGGCGTCGAGGCGCCGATCTTTGCCCACCTCCCGCTCATCCTCAAGGACCCGAAGGTGGGGAAGGGGAAAATGAGCAAGCGCGACCGCGGCGCCCTCGTCGAAGAGTATCAGAAAAGCCACTACCTGCCGGCGGCCGTGCGCAATGCCATCGCGTTGCTCGGGTGGTCGCCGAAGGATGACCGCGAAGTCCTCGAGATCGGCGAAATCATCGCGCGCTTCGATCTCGCGGACGTGCAGAAGGGCGCGGCGCGCTTCGACGAGCGAAAGATGGCGCACCTCAACTTCGAGCACCTCAAGGCCCTCCCGCTCGAGAGCTACGTCTGGAACGCCTCGCCCGTCCTTGCCGAGGCCGGGCTGATCGACGACGCGACCGATGAGGACTACCTCCTTCGCGTCCTCGCCCTTTGTCAGGAGAAGGTCGACGCGCTCGCGAACCTGCCCGGGTTCTGCGCCTATTTTTTTGAGGAGGCGTATGCCTTCGACGAGGCAACGGGCGCAAAGCTGGCGAAAAAGGCCGACCCGGCGGCGCGCGTGCGCGAAGCGCTCCCGCATCTCGAGGCCGTGGCGGCAAGCGAGTGGACGGTCGAGCGGCTCGAGGGGGCCTTCGCCTCCCTCGCCGCGGCTCACGGACAGGCCAAGCCCTTTCCCTGGTGGCCTGCGGTGCGATTTGCCCTCAGCGGAGTGGGGTCGGGGCCCGACTTCCTTCCCATGCTCGAAGTGATGGGGCGCGAGCGGGTGCTGGCCCGGCTGCGCCGCTTCGCCGAGGAGGGCAGCGGTGTCTGAGGCGTGGGCGCCGGACCGGGTTGGCTGCCGGTCATCGAGAGGCTCCAAGGGAGCCCCGCATCCCAGCCCGGGGTGCGTTTCACCGCGG
>JBKHAU010000209.1:0-5264 GCA_046542725.1 Opitutales bacterium | reverse complement strand
CCAAGAAACAGATCCTGTTTGACGAATCCGCCCGCCACGCCGTGCTCCAGGGTGTCGAGACACTTGCCCGGGCAGTGAAGGTCACGCTCGGCCCCAAGGGCCGCAACGTGCTCATCGACAAGAAATACGGTTCGCCCAAGGTGACCAAGGACGGAGTCACCGTGGCGAAGGAGATCGAACTCCCGAACCGCTTCGCCAACATCGGCGCACAGATGGTGAAGGAGGTTGCCTCGAGGACGGCCGACAAGGCCGGCGACGGCACCACGACAGCCACCCTCCTCGCCGAGGCGATTTACCGCGAAGGGCTCAAGGCCGTCACCAGCGGCGCCAATCCGGTCTACCTCAAGCGTGGCATCGACAAAGCGGTCGAGACCGTCGTGGCCGAACTCGCCCAACAGGCGAAGACGGTCACGACCAACGCCGAGATCCGCCAGGTCGCCACCGTCTCGGCCAACTGGGACACCGCCATCGGCGGCATGATCGCCGAGGCGATGGAGAAGGTCGGCAAGGACGGCACGATCACCATCGAAGAGGCCAAGTCGATGGAGAGCACGCTCGAGATCGTCGAGGGCATGCAGTTCGACAAGGGATACCTCAGCCCCTATTTCGCGACCAATCAGGAGACGCTCGAGACCGTCCTGGAAAATCCCTACATCCTCCTTCACGAGAAAAAGATCTCCAATCTCAAGGACCTCCTTCCCCTCCTGCAGGAGATCTCCAAGACAGGCAAGCCGCTCCTCATCATCGCAGAGGACGTGGAAGGCGAAGCCCTCGCCACCCTCGTCGTGAACAAGCTGCGCGGCACGCTCAACGCCTGCGCGGTGAAGGCCCCCGGCTTCGGCGACCGCCGCAAGGAGATGATGCGCGACCTCGCCGCCCTCACCGGTGGGCGGTTCCTCACGGAGGACCTCGGCGTCAAACTGGAGAAGGTCACCCTCGAGGACCTCGGTCGGGCCAAGCGCATCTCGATCGACAAGGAGAGCACGACGGTCATCGAAGGGGCGGGCAAGGCCGCCGAGATCGAAGGCCGCGTGAAACAGATCCGCCGGCAAATCGAGGAAACGACCTCCGACTACGACCGCGAAAAGCTGGAGGAACGCCTCGCCAAGCTCGCCGGGGGCGTCGCCGTGATCAACGTCGGGGCGGCCACCGAGACCGAGATGAAGGAAAAGAAGGATCGCCTCGACGACGCCCTCCACGCCACCCGCGCGGCCGTCGAGGAAGGTATCCTCCCCGGCGGCGGGGTCGCCTTCCTGCGCACCCTCCCGGCGCTGGAGAAGGCGCTCGCGAAGCTTGCAGGGGACGAAGCGAGCGGCGCCCGCATCGTCCGTCGCGCCCTCGAGGAACCGCTCCGCGTCCTCTGCTCAAATGCCGGCACCGAGGGCAGCGCAGTCGTTGCCGAAGTGCTCAAACGCAGCGGAACCGAAGGCTACAACGTCGCCACCGGCCAGTACGAGGACCTTCTCGCGGCCGGGGTCGTCGATCCTGCCAAGGTCACCCGCACTGCCCTGCAAAACGCCGCTTCCGTCGCCGGCCTCCTCCTCTCCACCGAGGCCCTTCTCACCGACGCGCCGGAACCCAGGAACGCCTCTCCCGCCGGCGCCGGCGCCGCGGACTACGAGGACGACTTCTAGGCCTTCCCGCCGTCAGGGGAGCGCAGGAGGCGTCTTCCCAAACTTCTTCACGACCGGTCGAGCGCTCACGCGCACGGCCGGTTTTTTTGTCTCCCAGAGGATCGCCTGCGCCGGACTCGCCTGGCGCCCGACCACACCCACCCCCCATCATCCCGTAACGTCGTGCCCCTCTCGGGCCGCGCTCCCTCCCCGGCAAGGCACACGCGCACCGCCGCGAGAACCCCTTCCACGCCGTTCGCCACCCTCTGGTCAAGGTGCGGCCGCGTTCAGCCCCCTCAATGGGTTCCGCGACAGACCTGCATTGACACCGCTGGCCCTGCATAGTTATGCATATACGTGATGCGAAAGCCCCTTCCGTCCCCTCTCCTCCAGCCGCCGTACGCGCCTCCCTCCGGACTCTCCGCAATGGTCTCACACCTCCCGCGCCGGGCGCTGCGGGGACTCCTCGCCGCCCTCATCGGGGTCTCGGCCCTGCGTGCAGAGGACTCCGTCTATCCGCTTCGCCTGGAGGACCCTGCCGCGGTCTACTTTGAACCGGAGCGCTTTCCCACTCTCGCGGCGGGGGGGGACGTCACCGCGCTTCTCCAGGACGCGATCGACGGGATCGCCGAGGCGGGCACTTTTGGCATCCTCTACGTGCCTTCCGGGACCTACCTCCTGAGCGATACGGTCTATGTCTGGAAGGGCGTTCGCATCATCGGCTACGGGCCGACGCGGCCGCGCTTCGTCCTCGAAGACGCCAGCCTTGGATTCGATGGGAGCGAGCCGAAGCATCTCTTTCACTTCGCCGACGACATGCCCACCGCCGGCGAACCGATCGAGAGCGCCAACCCCGGCACCTTCTACAGTGCGCTTGCAAACGTCGTCATCGCGCTCGGCGAGGACAATCCCGGCGCGGTCGGAGTCCGGGCGCACTTTGCCCAGCACTGCTTCATCAACCACGTGCGCTTTGAAATCGGCGACGCCCTCGCCGGGCTCCAGAAGGTGGGCAATCTCTTCCGCGACTGCGAGTTCATCGGCGGAGAGTACGGCATCCTCACGACGAAGCCGTCGCCCAGCTGGCCCTTTGTCCTTCTCGACTCCACCTTCCGCGGTCAGCGCCAGGCCGCCATCCTCACCGAGGAAGCGGGCATGACGGTGGTGCGTTGCCATTTTTCGGATACACCGCGAGCGATCGAGATGCGGGCCGACCGGAGCGAAGAGCTGGTTGTCGAGGACAGCGTCTTCGAGCGCGTGAGTGACGCCGCGATCCTCATCAGCAACGAGCACAATGCGCGCACCCAGGTGAATCTCCTTGCGGTGCAGTACGCCGAGGTCCCCGTCATTGCGCGTTTTCGCCAGAGCGGCCGCGCGGTGCCCGCGCCCGAAGGGCGCTACCGCATCGACCACTTTTCCCACGGCGTCCATCTCGACGGTCTCGGCCAGACGCCGGCGATCGAGACCCGCCTGACGCTCGGGGAGCCACCGCCCCCGGACCGGCTCGTTCCTCCCACCGATCCCGCTCGAGCGCTGCCCCCGCCGGCAAGCTGGGTCGACGTCACGACGCTCGGAGCGGTGGGCGATGGAGAATTCGACAACACGGCCCTGCTCCAAAAGGCGATCGAGACGCACGCAGCTCTCTTTTTCCCGACCGGCCGCTATCGGATTTCAGATACCTTGAGATTGCGCCCGGAAAGCGCCCTCATCGGCATGAGCCCGATCACGACCCAGCTCGTCGTGCGGGATCGCGAGGCGGCCTTTGATGCGGACAACACGCTCAAGGCGGTGGTCGAAACAGGGCGCGGAGGGGCCCCCATTCTCTCCGGGCTGGGGATCGACCCGGGCGCGATCAACCGCCATGCGGTGGCGCTCAAATGGCGCGGCGGCGAGGCCTCGCTGGTCGACGATGTGCGCTTCCTCGGTGGTCATGGAACTTTTGATACGGCCGGCAATTACCTGCCGATCTACAACAACAACCGCTCCGCCGACAGCGACCCGGCGCGCCGCTGGGACGCGATGCCGGCGAGCCTTTGGGTGACCGATGGCGGCGGCGGCACCTTTCGCAACCTCTGGACGCCGAGCCCGTTCGCCCACGCCGGCATGATCGTGGAGGACACCGACACCCCCGGGTGGGTCTACCAGCTCTCGAGTGAGCACCATCTGCGCTACGAGGTGATCGTGCGGCGGGCGCGCAACTGGAAGTTTTACGCCCTTCAGTTCGAGGAGGAATCGCACGAGGGCCGCCATACCCTTCCCCTTCTCATCGAGGACAGCGCGCACCTCGCATTCCACAACACCTACCTCTACCGCGTCAGCCGGACCTTCACTCCCTACCCCGTGGGCATCCTCGTGGAGAACAGCGAGGACCTCCACTTCCACGGCATCCATGCCTATGGCCCGACGAAGTTCACGTTCGATGCGACCCTCCGCGACACGCGTCACGATGCCGTCGTTGCGACGCGCGAAATCGCTTATCTCGCCGTGCCCGGAGAGGTCCGCGCGGCGCCGGAGCCACCGCCTTACACCCTGCTCGCCGAGGGCTTCAACCATCTCGACAGCCCCGAGGTCGACAGCCGCGGACGGCTCTATTTCGTCGATGCGTTCCACCAGACGATTTACCGCTGGGACCCGGCCGACGCGGCCCTCCGCCGTGTCCTCGAACTCCCGCTCGAGCCCGAGCAGATCCTCCTCGAGGACGACGCGCATCTCCTTGTCTTCACCCGCCTGGGCAAGGTCTACCGCGTCGTCACCTCCGGCCGCGCGGCCACGCTCGAGGAGCTGGCACCGGTCTCCGGCCCGCCACCTGCCGCCGGACGCTTCGGCCTGCCCCTCACCCGCTGGCGCGACACCCATGACTTTCAGGAGGTGACCCAGGAGGCCAAGCCGCTTCACTTCCGTGCCGGCGAACTGGTGGTGCCGGCCGAGACGAGTTTCATCGAGGCCGGACCGCGCACCTCGTACTTCCGCACCCTCGACCTCATCCGCGCCTACGACCTCGGCACCGCCGCACCCGGCGAGCAGATCCTCGTCTCCGACGAGTTCGACCAGAAGACCTGGCGCTTCACCGTGACCGCGGACGGGCGTCTGCGCGACCCCGAGTTGTTTGCCGAGGAAGGCGAGGCCGGCGTCCTGCAACTCCCCGGCGGGGAGGTCGTGATCCTCGCCGGGGATCTTCTCTGCTACTCGCCCGAAGGCACCCTCCAGCGTCGCCTCCCCGTGCCCGGGCGTGCCACCGGCATCGCGCTCGGCGCCGACGGCGAGACACTCTTCATCCTTGCCCGGACGCGCCTCTACTCGCTTCCCCTCGCCGCCCTCACCGACTGAGCGCACGGGATTCTTGCCCGCGTCCCCCACCCGCGGGGTCGATTCCTCAGCGCGACGGCCGGGAACGA
This sequence comes from Opitutales bacterium, assembly GCA_046542725.1. GTDB lineage: Bacteria > Verrucomicrobiota > Verrucomicrobiia > Opitutales > Oceanipulchritudinaceae > CAWVVV01. The sequence goes on along the minus strand of JBKHAU010000209.1, from coordinate 259 downwards.
CTTGGGCTCAGCCATTGGACGGGCAGGAGTGCTCGCAACCTGGCTCGAGAGGCTCCCGCGCACTTCGCTCGGGGCTTGCACAAAAAAGTCCGGGACTGCCCCAGCAGCCCTGGACTGTTCGCTCCAACTGGCGGCGCGACGGCCCGAGCGGTCGCCCCCTACGGCTGCAGTACGAGGGTCTGCATGCCTTGCGCTCCGATCGAGACGGCGCGGCCGTAGCCGGCCAGATCGAGGCGATAGTCGAGCGGCGCCTCCGATT
>JBKHAU010000208.1:0-5268 GCA_046542725.1 Opitutales bacterium | reverse complement strand
ACCACCCCCGCCTTTTTCTACATGGCGCTGAACGCCTATCTATGCCTCTCGACGGTCTGGATCAGATAGAGACGAGCACCACGATCAGAACGCACATCACGAGGACAAGAATCGAAGGCACTGCTTTTTTGAGCGGGTCTTTGACTTTAAGGTGCATCGACAGTGCGCCGAGCATGAGCAGTCCGAGCCCGGCGGCCGCGGGTTGAACCAGTGCCGGAAACCAAATCCCGGCGAGGAGGGCGAGGGCGAGGCTCACCTTGAGAACGCCCACGACCCAGACCATGGCGGCGGGCAAGCCGTAGGCCTCAAATTCCTCACGCATGTTCCTGGCCTCCCCGCCACGATAGGGCGTTGTTTTGCCCGACCGAAGCAGCCAGACATTCAGAATTCCCAAGGCCACGACGACTTGAAGAAGGATGCGCAAGATCTCCATGACCTGTGTGTAGCGCATTTCCCGGCTCGCACAACGCTTTGCTGGAACCGCCGATGGGGAAGCATCCGCGGTGGGGCCTTTTCCCTGTCGATCTTGGGCGCAAGCCGTCCTGCGCGTCCGTCGTCCGCGAGGAATCTTTTCCCACGCCGGAAGCGCAGGACCAGGGGCTGCGCGCACCAGGGCGGACACGCGTGAGGACCTGTCTTGCCGGCGCGCGTCTAGAGCATGCCTTTGAGGGTCATGGGCAGGCGGTTGAGGGCGTGCTTGAGGGAGGCCATGACGAGGGAGTGGCTGCGATTGCGTCGGCGGAAAAGGATCTGCCAGCCGGAGAGTTCTTCCGGGCTGTCGGCATCGGGGCGCTCGATCTGTTCGATGCCGGCCACTTCGGCAGTGTGAAGGAGGTAGCGGGAGACCTGGATGGCGGCGGCCATGACAGAGTTCCGATGGGCGCGCTCGGGGGTGCATTGCCAGCGCACGGCGTCGACGATGCCCTTGTCGAGTTGGTTGCGCTCGAGGTAGTAGGCGCCGACCTGGGGGTAGTCCCAGCCGATCTCGGCGCGTTCGGCGCGGCGCAGGTCGGCGTCGGTCTCGTAGGTCTGCCGATGGATGTTGGCAAACTCCTCCGGAAAGGCCGAGGCCATGGCGATCTTGCCCACCTTGTGGAGCAGGCCGACGAGGTAATCGGTGTCGTCTTCGTAGGCCCCGTCGGTATTCGACAGGATCTCGCGGGTGAGGAGGGCGGCGCCGATGGATTGTTGCCAGAGATTGCGCCACTCGAGGTCGTTCACTCCGGTCGGCATCTGCTCGAAGTCCTCGATCACGGGGGTGGCGAGGGCAAGTTCCCGGATCTGGCGCACGCCAAGGTACAGGACCGCCTCCTCGATGCTCGCGATCTTCTGACTGATCCCGAAAAACACTGAGTTCACGAGGCGCAGGAGGCGTGACGTGAGGGAGGGATCGCGCCGGATGATCTCCGCGATTTGCGCGGTGAGGCTGTACTCGGCGTTGAGCAGCTCGGTGAGGGCCGTGCTGATGGTGCGCAATGAGGCCAAACGGGGGATCCCGTTGAGCCGGTCCCTGATCTCCTCTTCGGTGTAGGGAGGCGCGTCCAGGGCGTCGGACATGCTCAGGCCTCCCGCGGCTTCATCGCCCGGTGGAGGATCTCGGCGACTCTCTCGACGACCTCGCGGGGCGGGTATTGGGGGTCGGCGACGAGCTGACGGCCGAGTTCGAGCATGGGCTGGCGCACCTCCGGTTGGGAGATGAGCTGATCCACCATGTTGTGGATCTGGGCCAAGGCGATCTGGTCCTCGACGGAGGCGTTTTCCTTGGTCGCGCCGGCTTCGGCGCCCGGTTTGCGGCGGATGGGTCCACTGAGGCCCAGCTTGTCGCGGGAGTTGGGAGGATCGATTCTCACTGTTTGGGTCTCTCGGGTAGGGTCAGAGCGATGGATTCCACGAGGTGATAGTAAAAGTACCTCGGACTGATGGAGGCCAAATCGACGTTGTTTTCGCGCTGTATTCGGAAAAGATCGACCAGCCAGGGAGGGTCGGCGCGCACCATGCCGTTCGGCTGTCGGGTCCATACCCCATCAACGCCCCAGAGGAAGACCCCACTGTGCCAGTCATAGAGCTTGGCGCGCAGACCGATCTCCAGGGGTTGATAGGACTCGAGGTGGGTGATGTCACAGAGGAGAATGGCATCGGGGGCGTAGACCTGGGCGATGCGTTCCCGCAAACGAGCGGGCAACGGCTCGGTCGAAGTCCACTGTGAACGCCCGCTCCACGCCGCCATCGTGGCGCGGTCGAGGGCGATCACCTCGAAGCGGTTCTGCCGCTGGATGGCCTGTGACCAGAGTTCGTCGAGGTAGTCATGGACCTCTTCCTGGTAGCGGTTGTAGGCCGGGGGCAGGACGACGACGCGCCGCACGATGGGGGGCAGCGTCTTGAGGGCGTAGACGTTGTCCACGGAGGCGTCCGCGGCGATTGCAGGGCCGACGGAGGGCGGCTGAGAAACGTTGACGGGACCGCTGGCACAGCCTGCGAAGAGGGCAAGCAGCACAAAGGTGCCCACCGCGCGGCCGGCACGACGGGCAAAAAAAGCATACATGTCAAATGGGTGCATCGAGATCGTCCTTGCCATCATCGGTCACGGCGGCGCCGTTTTGATGAGAAATTAGCGAAAAAGACTGGGACCGCGCAGCCCGGGGGCGATGTGAAGACTTGCTATTTCGAGTATGTCCACAGAAGCACAGCCGGCCCGGTCCTGGGGTTGGGAGGATTGGGCGCGGGAAAATGTCACCGGTTTCCTCCGCCTCGACGACCCCTCTTTGCCCGACCTCCGTCTCTGCCTCCTCATCGGCCCCGACGAAAGCTGCCGCAACGACCTGCTCGACTATCTCGGCCGCTTTCTCCGTGACGATCCTGCCAGTGTCCAGCAGGGGCGCGTGGAGGACCTCTCCCGCGACCGACGGGAAACGCTCTCGGAGTGGCAGTCGCGCCTCGCCATTTCGCTCAGCGAAAAAAGGGTGGCGGCGGATCCAGTGCCGGCGAAGACCCTTTCGCGGGAGTCCGGGGCGAGCCATCCACCGATGCCGGTCGGGCCTGTGGTCACGACCGCGACGGCAGAGGCCCCGGTCCTCGCGGGCGGGAGGGTCGGTTTCTGGCTGGTCCCGGACGGGGACCGGATTCCTTCCAACTGGTGGAGGCAGCAGCTCGAGCGCTGGCTCACGCGCAATCCTTCCGGCTGCCTCGTGCTCAGCCTCGCCCAGCCCAACGATGCGCTCCTGACGGCCTTTCGGCAGTCGGGTGGCAGCGTTCGTGGGCTGCTCCAGCGCCACCTCGGCCCTTGGGATATCTCGAAAATCCAGAAGTGGCGTGAGCTCTTCGTGCCGGCCGAGGCACGCTCGGGGAAGGAACTCCTGGAGTATTCGCACGGTGGTTGGCCGGGACCGCTCTGGCTGCTCTACGAGGAGCACGAGCGGCGTGCGAAGGGCATCGAGGGCACTCAGGTGGTGAGCCGGATGGTGGAAGGTTTTACGGCCGAGCGCCGTCATCTTCTGTTTGCCACGGCGCTCGCCCCGGCCCCGCACCGCGACTTCGCGGAGATGATCCTCGGGCGCGAGATCGACGGCCTCGAATGGCGCCTGGCGGTGAAACAGTGGAAGCACTGCGAGTTTGTTTCGCAAGATGGGGGCTGGACCACCGCCAAACTTCCGAAGGTGCTGCAAAACGCCTGCGAGAAGCTTGGGGAAAGCACCCACTCGGTCAACGCGCTGCGCGGCGCGGCCCTCCAGCAGCTTTTCCGCCTCGTCCCGTCAGAAGAATCGCGGCGGCTCCTTCTGCCGCTGGCGAACTTCCTCCATGTCGATCGCGAGGGCCTCAACGGCGCCTTCCGCGAGGAGGGAACAGCGATTTGGGAGACGCTCGAAGCCCACCCCGGTCTCTGCTCAAGCGGCGTCGGCCCCCAGCCGCTGGCGCGCGAACTGCGCAAATCCCTCGAGTCCGCCTACAAGTGGATGCCCTGGCTCAGCGACCCGACGCTTCCCGGTCGCTTGAAGGCGCTCTGGGCCGAGCGGGAAAAAGGCCTCGCCGTCCAAGTGGCCGAGTTTGAGGAACGCGAGGCCGCGCTGCAGAAACGGCTCGAAGAGTGCAGCCAGTCAGTGCGTCGGATCGAGAAGGAACTGCTGCGGGCGGCGAAACGCGAGACGGCGCGCCGGCGCAAGCAGCGGTCCCGAGGACAGGAGGGGCGTCACCTCTCCGTTCGGGCAGAAGAAGGTCTGCGGCAGCTCGGGGGAAGTCTGTGCATTCTTGGCGGGGTGGCGTGGATCTGCATCGGATTCCTTCAGGCGGGGACCTTTGACACGGTCACGATGATGGGCGGCTTTTCCTTCATTCTTGCCGGCTTTGGACTGGTCCTGGGCGGTGGAAAAGAGAGCGGCAGGGGCGGCGCCGCGCGGCGCAGTCGCCTCGAGGAGGCGGAAAAAAGTCTCCGCCAGGCCGAGGGAGGGGGGCAACCCGCCCTCATCCTCGCGCGCGAGCAGCAGCTCGAGGTGACCCGCGAACACGAGGCCGTGAAACGCGATCTCGAGCTGTATCGGAGTGCCTTGCACCGCCCCTACGTAAAGATCTGAGAACGTGGCGGGTGAAGCCCCCCGGGCTTGCCAGGCCGCCCGCGCGCTCCACGCTGGCGACATGTCGACACCGCATCGTGCCGGAGGCGAAGGAACAGGTTCCTCGCCGCTCGTGTGGGGCTGCTTCACGGCGGCTCTCGTGGTCTGCGCCCTCCTCCTCGCAGGTGGCTTCTGGCTCTGGTCCAATGGCCGCGGGCTGCTTGCCGATTTTGCCTTGGCGGCGGCCGACGAGGTCTTTGTCGAGGCGCGCATGGACCCGGCAGAAAAGGCGGAAGTGCGCTCCGAACTGAGGGCGCTCGCGACCGCCTTTGAGGAGGGTGCGCTCAGTTACGCCGAACTGGGTCGCATCGCCCAAACCCTGTCCGAGAGCCCGCTCCTGCAGGCGGTGCAGCTTACCGCCCTCCAGCAGCACTACGTCGAGCGGGCGGACCTCACGGCAGAGGAAGTCGTCGCCGCCCGCGAGACCCTCGGAGGGTTGACCCGCGCCGTGATGGGTGGGCGCCTCGGGGAGCACCGCTTCGAGGAGATCCTGGCCCCGATCTCGGGCCGGGAGGAGGGGGGGCTCGAGCTGCTTGGGCGGAGCGAGGTGTCGGGCGAAGAGCTGCGCGTGATGCTGGCGCGGGCGCGAGAGGCGTTGGCCGAAACGGGCGTCGCGCCCGGACCGGCGGAGGTCGATTGGAGCGCCGAGCTGCGTCGTCTCATT
>JBKHAU010000207.1:0-5284 GCA_046542725.1 Opitutales bacterium | reverse complement strand
GCTCGACAAGGCGGCCGGACTCTTTCGCGCTCTTCGCTTCTGATGCGGACTCAATCCCTCTTATGCTGACACCGAAGCTCGAGACCTTTGATCTCCTAAGTCCCGCAATCGCGGCTGGCGCCGGACTCTTTGAGACCTGTGCGCTCCGGGCCGGAGGGGTGGCGTTTTTCCAAGAGCACTGGGAGCGCCTGGCGGCCTCTGCCGGGACGCTCGGCCTTTCTCTGCCGCTTGGGAGGGAGGAGGCGCGAGCGCAAATCCGGGCCAGTCTCGAGGGCGTCGAAACGCAGGGACAGGCCCTCAAGCTCGTCCTCCTCGAGGAGGTCGACGGCCCCCGCCTGCTCTGGCATCTGCGGCCGCTGCGATTGGTCGACCCCGCCATCCTCCATCGGCTCAATCTCTCCACATTCGTCCTCAACGAGCGCTCCGTCCTCTCCGGCCACAAGACGCTCAACTACTGGCCCCATCGTCTCGGCGTGGCGGAGGCGGGGAAACAGGGTTTCTTCGATTCGGTCATCCTCAATTCGCGGGGCAAACTGGCGGAGTGCTGGACGAGCAATCTGTTCCTCGTGCGGGGAACGATGCTCTACACCCCCGCCCTGCAATGCGGGCCGCGCCCGGGCATCATCCGACAGACCCTGCTCGAGCAGGCGCGCACGGCCGGCCTCAAGGTGAAGGAAGCGATCATGACCCTCGATGCGGTGCGCAAGGCCGAGGCCATTTTTCTCACCAACAGCCTCATCGGCATCGAGCCCATCTCCCACGTGAGCATCTCGGGCGAAGAGACACGCTCCTACGAATCTGCGCCGCACCCCGTCGTCAAACAGCTCGAGGGTCTGCTGCACGAAGCCGAAGCCCAGAGCCTCACCCACTGGAAGAAGAAGGGCTGAGCGACCGTGGAGACACCCACCCCAGACGAGATCTTTTCCCTTTTTGCGCGGGGGCACCAGACCTACCTCATGGGCATCCTCAATGTGACCCCCGACTCCTTTTCCGACGGAGGGGCGCACCTCGGCCGCGAGGCCGCCCTCGCCGCCGCCCGCCGGATGCGCGATGAAGGCGCGGCGATCATCGACATCGGGGGTGAGTCGACCCGCCCCGGGAGCTCGCCGGTCTCGACCGAGGAGGAGCTCGCGCGTGTCCTGCCGGTCATCGAGGCCCTCGTGGGAGAGCCTGGAATGGTCCTTTCGATCGACACGACGAAGGCCGTCGTCGCCCGCGAAGCGCTCGCCCGCGGGGTGCGCATTCTCAACGACATACACGGCCTGCAGGGACCGGAAGGGGAGGCCCTGGCCGCCGCCGCGGCCGAGTCCGGAGCCGGGGTCGTCATGATGCACTACCCAGCGGCGCCGCTCCGGGACGAAGCGTTGCTCGAAGCGATCGGGACCTTTTTCGAGCGTTCGATCGAGCGTGCGCGGGCGGCGGGCATTCCCCGCCATCACCTCGTCCTCGACCCGGGCATCGGCTTTGGCAAGACGCTCGCGCAGAACTGGCAAATCCTCCGCTCCCTCCGCGCCTGGGATGCGTTCGGCCTGCCGATCCTGCTCGGGGCCTCGCGCAAGAGCTTTCTCGGCAAACGCCTCGACCTCCCCGATCCCGCCGATCGCCTCGCCGCCACCTTGGCCACCACTGCCGCCGCCATCGCCCAAGGGGTGGACTTCATTCGCGTCCATGACGTGGCCGCCAATCGTGACGTGGCGCGCGTCTGCGACCTCGTTCACCGCCCCCTTCCGGCATGAAACAGACCGTCTATCACATTCATCTCCGCGACCTCCTGATCTACGCCTATCACGGTGTCCTCGAAGGAGAGCGTGCCGTGGGCCAACGCTTCCGGCTCAACCTCGAACTGCGCGCCGCCCCGCTTTCCAATCCGCTCACCGATACGCTCGAAGGCCGCGTCAACTACGCGGAGGTGCATGAGGTCGTGCATCGCGAGTTCACCCGGTGCAGCTGCGAGACGCTCGAGGCCGCTGGGGCCCAACTCGCGGAGGCGATTTTCGCGGACTTCCCCGGCGTCGAGTCCCTGCGCCTGCGCCTCGACAAGCCCTCTGTGCCGGTCGACTGCGCCTGCGACAGCTTCGGTGTCGAGCTGGAGTTTCAGCGCTAGGGAATGATGGCCCCGCGCGCCTACCTCGCCCTCGGCTCCAACCTCGGAGACCGTCTCGCTCATCTGCGGGCTGCGGTCGCGCTCCTGCGCCGTGGCGGGCTGGGGGACAACTGGAAGTTCTCCGCCCTCTACGAGACCGCGCCGGTGGGCCCGGGAGAGCAGGGCAACTACTACAATGCGGTGGCCGCGTTTTCGACCTCCCGCTCACCCCGCGAGGTGCTCAAGCTTGCCCTCGAGACCGAGTTGGCGCTGGGCCGCCGGCGGACCACGCGCTGGGCCGCGCGCAACATCGATCTCGATCTCCTCCTCCATGGCGAGGCGGTCCTCGACGAGCCCGGGTTGATCCTTCCGCATCCGCGCCTGCTCGAGCGCAGCTTCGTCCTGCGTCCGCTCTGCGATCTTGCGCCCGACCTGACGGTGAACGGGGTGCGTGTGCGCGACCAACTCGCCGCCCTGGGCGAAGACGGTCTTGTGCGCGTCGCCGGCCCCGGCTGGGAGGTGGCGCCGTGAGAGAGGGCAAGTTTGTCGAGATCGAGCACAAGTATCGGGGGGGGGAGGACTTCGATCTGGGCGCCTTTGAGCAGCGTCTCCTCGCCGCGCAACCGGAACAGCACTACACCGTCGAGACGACCGACACCTACTTCCTCCTTCCGGGATCGCCCGGTTGGATCTACCGCCATCGCCGCGACGCGCGCCGGGAGGAACTGACGGTGAAAAACCGCACCGCGGACAGCGAGCACCGCACCGAGATCAATCTTGCCCTCGCCCTCGGGCCGGAACCGCAGTGCGCGGCGGTCGAAGCCTTTCTGCGCAGCCTCGGGGAACTGCGCTCGGCCGTCCTGCACAAGACCGTGCGGGTGTTTTATTTCCCCGCCTGCGAGATCGTTCACTACACCGCCGTGGCGGGCGGACGCACCGTCCACTGCGTCGAATTGGAAGCCCGCGGCACGACCGACCTCGCCGCCGCCCGCCAGACCCTCGCCCACTACACCCGCCTCCTCGGGCTCGAGGACGCGGAGCGGGAGCGGCGTTCGCTCTACGACCTCCTTCTCGCCAGCGAGCTGGAGGGTTGACGCGTTGGGGGACGGCGGTCGCGCGGCGCACCCCCCGTCCGCAAAAAAAAAACCGCCACCCGAGCGGGTGGCGGCAAACTACTACACAGAATGTCTAACTATCGCTGTCTGTCTCTATCTGTCGCTGTCTGAAAAAGTTCTAGAGAATGCCGAGGCCGCGCACCGTGTCGCGTTCGCTCGTGAGCTCGTCGATGCTCACCTGGATCATGCCCTTGGCATACTCGTTCAATTCAATCCCTTCGACGATCTCCCAGTCCGATCCGTTCGAACGAATCGGGAAACTGGTGATGAGGCCCTCGGCGACGCCGTATTCACCCTTTGAGCACACGCACACGCTGTGGTATTCACCCTCCGGGGTGGGGGTGGTGAGGGACACGACGGTGTCGACCACCGCGTTGGCTGCGCTCGCCGCGCTGGAGGCACCACGGGCGGCGATGATGGCCGCACCACGCTTGCCCACGGTGGGAACGAAGGTCTCCTTCAGCCAGGTCTCGTCGTCGATCACCTCGGTGGCGGGTTTGCCGCCGATCGTGGCGTTGTAGAAATCCGGATACATCGTCGGGCTGTGGTTGCCCCAGACGGCGAGGTTCTTCACCTCCGCGACGGGCACGCCGGCCTTTTGCGCGAGCTGGGTGAGCCCGCGGTTCTCGTCCAGGCGGGTCATCGCAAACCAGCGGTTGGCCGGGATCTTCGGCGCGCTGTTCATCGCGATCAGGCAGTTGGTGTTGCAGGGATTGCCCACCACGAGGATGCGCACGTCGTCCGCCGCATGGGCCTCGATGGCCTTGCCCTGGCCGACAAAGACCTTGCCGTTGATGCTGAGCAAATCCGCGCGTTCCATGCCCTGCTTGCGGGGCACGGAGCCGACGAGGAGCGCCCAGTTGACATCCTTGAAACCGACTGCGAGGTCACTCGTCGCGACGATCTCGGTGACGAGCGGGAAGGCGCAGTCGTCGATCTCCATGACAACGCCCTCGAGCGCTTTCAGGGCCGGCTCGATCTCGATGAGATGGAGGGCGACTGGTTGATCGGGTCCGAACATCTGGCCAGAGGCGATGCGGAAGAGCAGGGCATAGCCGATGTTGCCGGCGGCTCCGGTCACTGCGACGCGAATAGGGGTCTTGCTCATATAAGTATTATTAATCTTGGAATTGTCCTGAAGTTAAGGGGACTAATAGAATGGGTGGTCGGCGGGGCAAGCGTTTTTGTCTCCCTTGGTGGTGACAAACTGCGCGGAGGGGGACCTCGACACGAGAGCCTCAACCGCGATGGCCAGACGGGCAATGAAAGATTGCGCCCGGCGCGCGGAAGCCGACAGCGTGAGGTCATGTCCACGGTCGCGCTGCACGCCGTCCGGGCGGGGCCAGATGAGGCGCCCCCGGTGGTCATTCTCCACGGGCTGCTCGGCAGCTCCCGCAACTGGGCGGGTCTCCTCAAGACCCTTGGCAAGGACCTCGCCTGTCACGCTCTCGACCTTCGCAACCACGGGCAGAGTCCGCACGCCGCGTCGATGGACTACGGGGAACTGGTCGCCGATGTGCGGGCCTACCTCGACAAGGCGGGTCTGGAGCGCGTTGCCTTGGTCGGGCACAGCCTCGGCGGCAAGGTCGCGATGGCCCTCGCCTGTGCATCGCCCGAGCGCGTCTCCCACCTCCTGGTGGTGGACATCGCGCCGAAGCCCTATCCGCCGCGCTGGGAGAAGGAGTTTGCCGCCATGCGCGCCCTGCCGGTGGCGGAAATGAAGAGCCGGGCCGAGGCGGAAGCCGCCCTCGAGCCGGCGGTGAGCGATTGGGCCTTCCGCAAGTTTCTCCTCACCAATCTCGGTCGCCGCGAGGGCGGCGGCTTTGAATGGACCGTCAACCTGCCCCTGCTCGAGGCCAGCCTGCCGGCCCTCTTCGAGCATCCCTTGGCGGCGGAGGACCACTACGCGGGGCCGACCCTCTTTCTCCGCGGGGAGCACTCGCGCTTCGTCCGCGACGAGGACGTCGCGCGCATCGAGGCCCATTTTCCGCAGGCCACCCTCGAGACCATCGCCGGCGCGGGGCACAATGTGCATTTCGATCAGCCGGCAGCTTTCGAGAAAGCGCTGCGCCGACTGCTCGAGAAC
>JBKHAU010000206.1:0-5320 GCA_046542725.1 Opitutales bacterium | reverse complement strand
AGCGCGGCGGACGCGTCGCCCGGGCGCCAGCGCCAGGGAAACGGGCGGCGCGCGACAAGGGGTGCGAGGGGAACCGATGGCAGGACCGCGCCCTGCTCGAGGGGAAAGCCGCGAAGAAACTCGCCGACCGGCAGGAGGCGTCCGCCGGGGCGCTGAAGCTGTTCGAGGAGGAGGCTGCCCGCGCCGCAGGCCACTCGGCAGGTGCCCTCTCCGACAAGCAGCGTGCCGGGCACCGCGTCGAGAGCGTCCCCGACCGAAGCGGCTCCGATTTTGAGCGGCGTGCCGCGATAGTCGATGACCGTGCCGGGCCAGGGTTGGAAGGCACGGATACGGCGGTGCAGGGCGGTGGCGGGGGCGTGGAAGTCGAGCGCGGCATCCTCCTTGAAGAGGCGCCGGCAATAGGTGACCGCCCCGGGAGACTGTTCCTCAAATCGGGCCGTGCCTGCGATCACGGCGGGGAGCGCGCGGGCGACCAGAGGCACGCTCGCTTCGGCGATCGCCGCGATGAGTTCGGGCGCTGTCGTCGATGGCCCGATGGGGAGCGTTTCCTGCGCGCAGAAGGGCCCCGCGTCGAGTTGCGGCACGATGCGCATGAAGCTCACCCCGGTGACTTCCTCGCCGCTGGCGAGCGCCGTGTGGATGGGCGACGCCCCCCGCAGCTTCGGAAGGAGCGAGGCATGAAGGTTAAAGGTGCCTCGAGCGGGAATCGCCAGCAGGCTGCGCTTCAGGATCTGGCCGAAGGCCATGACGAGGAGGAGCTCGACGCCGGCCTCGCGGAGCCAGTCCTCATCCGCCGGGCCGCAGCGATCGGGCTGGCGGACGGGTAGGTCCTGCTCCAGGGCCCACGACTTGATCGCATTGGGGCGGAGCTTCTGGCCACGTCCGCTGGGGCGATCGGGCTGGGTAAAGACGCCGCACAGCTCGACCTCCGGGACCGTCTGCGCGAGTGACCGCAGCATCGGCAGGGCGATCGCATCCGAGCCCATGAAGGCGACGCGGATGGGGGCACCCCTCGTCATCGCCGGCCCTTGTCGGCGTAGCGCACCGTCTTGCCCTTCAGTTCGAAGCGCACCGGGCACCCCTCCAGACCAAACTCGCGGATGAAGGCGCGCTCGAGATAGCGCCGGTAGGGGTCATCGAGCTTCGTCGCGCGGTTGCAGAAGACGCGAAAGGAGAAGGGCATGTTCCCCGTTTGCGTAGCGTAGTAGATCTTCAGACGCCGGCCGCTCACCACCCGCGGGCTGCGAGCGGCGAGGAGTTGCTCGAGGAGGCGGTTGATCTTCGGCGTGGGGATCTGCCGGGCGGCCCGTGCCCGCACCGCCCGAGCCGTTCCGAGGAGGTTGCGCAGGTTGAGCTGCGTAAGGGCGGAGACGAACACGACCGGGCTCTCGGGCAGGAAAAAGAACTCCTTGCGCGCGGCCTTCTCGAAGGCGGCGCGAAACTGCTCGATATCGTCGTAGCCCGGAAGCGGATCCTCCCGGAAATGGTCGACCGCGATGTCCCACTTGTTCACGACGACGACCAGGCAGCGGCCCGCCTCGAGGATCTCGCCGGCGAGGGCCTTGTCCGCCCGGGTCACCCCGACTTCGGCGTCGAGGACGAGGAAAACCACCTCGGCCAGCTCGATCGCCCGACGCGCCCGCACGGTCGAAAAGTACTCGACCGAATTGCTCACCTTGCCGCGATTGCGCAGGCCGGCGGTGTCGACGAGCCGAAAGGGCCAGGTCTCGTCCTTGCCCGCCTGGAAATCGAGATCGAGGGCAATGGCATCCCGCGTGGTGCCCGCGACCTCGCTCACGACGAGGCGGTCATGCTCGAGAAAGCGGTTGATGAGGGAACTCTTGCCGACGTTGGGTCGGCCCACCACGGCGATCGGGAGACGGGCGCCGAGATCGACCGCGGGCGGGGCCTCCGGCTTGGGCCCGAGGGCCGCGGCGATGGCCTCGCGCAGCGCGTCCTCGCCGTATCCATGTTCCGCCGACACCGGCAGACCCTCGCCGAGGCCGAGTCGGGCGAACTCACTCGCCTGCGCTTCCTCCCGCACGCTGTCGGTCTTGTTCAGGACGAGCAGGACCGGCTTGCCGGAAGCGCGCAGGCGGTCGGCCACCATCTCGTCCAGCGGGACGAGGCCCTCCTTCACATCCACGACGAGGCAGATGAGCTGGGCCGCCTCGATCGCAAACCAGACCTGTTCCTCCGCCGCCGAGATGAGTTTCTGGTGGTCCATGTCGACGACCAGGCCGATCCCTCCCGTATCGAGAAGGGTGTAGTCCTCTTCCACCACTGTGCTGTTCACGTCCCGGGTGACGCCTGCCTGGTCATGCACGATGGCGAGGCGGCGGCGAGCGAGCCGGTTGAAGAGGCGACTTTTGCCCACATTGGGGCGGCCCACGAGGGCGACGGTGCGTGCTGGGGCCATGGGACGGTTCAGGCTTGGGGGGAAGAGAGATGGTCGACGAAGCGCTCGAGGCGCTCGCAGGCCGTTTCGATCTTGGCGTAGCTTGTCGAGAAGCTGGCCCGGAGAAAGCCCTGCCCGTGGGGGCCGAAGGCCGTGCCGGGCACCATCGCGACGTTTTGCTCCTCGAGCAGGCGCCGGGCAAAGGTGCGCTCGTCAAGGCCGCTCGAAGCGATGCTCGGGAAAGCGTAGAAGGTCGCCTGGGGGAGGTGACAGGTCAGGCCCATCTCGTTGAAGCGCCGCACGATGAAGTCGCGTCGACGGCCGTAGGAGTCGCGCATCCGGGCGACCGCATCGTCGCTGTTCTTCAGCGCCTCGATGCCGGCCTCCTGAGTGAAGATCGGCACGCTCATGATGGCGTATTGGTGGACCTTCATCATCGCCTCGATAATCTCGTGCGGAGCACAAGCGTAGCCGAGGCGGAAGCCCGTCATGGCAAAAGCCTTCGAGACGCCATGGAGGAAGATCGTGCGGTCGCGCATCCCGGGAAAGGTCGCGATGCTGCGATGTTCGCCCTCATACGTGAGTTCGGCGTAGATCTCGTCGCTGAGGACGAGGATGTCCTTCTCCACGCAGAAGCGCGCGATCGCCTCCAACCGCTCGGCCTCCACCACGCCGCCGGTCGGATTGGTCGGAAAATTGAGGATGAGGGCCTTCGTCCCCGGCTGCCAGGCGGCCTCGAGATCGCTCACCTTGAGGGCAAAGGCCTCGTCCGCACGGGTCGGGACGGGCAGCGCGACGCCCCCGGCGAGCCGGATGGAGGGCATGTAGCTCACGTAGCAGGGCTCGTGATACAGCACCTTGTCGCCCGGATTGAGGACAGCGCGCAGGGCCGTATCGAGCGTTTCACTCACGCCGATGCCGATGAGGCACTCGCGGATCGGGTCGTAGGAGAGCCCGAAAATGCGCTCGATGTATTGCGTCACCACCTTGCGAAAGGCGAGCAGCCCGAGATTGTCGGTGTAGCTCGTGCGTCCTTTCTCGAGGGAGAAGAGGGCCGCCTCGCGGATATTCCACGGGGTGACGAAGTCGGGCTCGCCGATTCCCAGTGAGATTGCGTCGGGCCGCTGCTGCACGAGGGCGAAGAAATCGCGGATGCCCGAGCGAGGGAGGTCGCGGACATGTTCCGCGACCCATTTGGAGGAATTCGTCTGCATGGCTCGCGGGGACTAGGGGCTGACCGCGGGGCGCTCGTCACCGTCGCCGGCCGGGGCCACAAGGAAGCCGCTTTCCTTGTAGCTGCGCAAAATGAAGCGCGTCGCGGTGGACTGCACGCTGCCGAGGGTGGCGAGCTTCTCCGCGACAAACGTCGCCACGCTCAGGAGGTTGGGACCTGTCACCACCACCATGAGGTCGTAGCCACCGCTCATCAGGTTGCAGGTCTCCACCTCGTCGAAGCGGGCTATGCGCTCCGCAATGCGGTTGAAGCCGCCTTCCCGCTCCGGGATGACGGAGACCTCGATGAGGGCGCGCACGATGTTCTCGCCCACCGCGTTGGGGTGCAGCACGGGGCGCCAGCCGAGGAGGGTGCCCTCCGCCTTCAGCGCAGCGAGGGCTGCGTCCACCTCGGCCGTGCTGGCACCGAGGATGGTGGCCATCTCCGCAGTGGAGACAGCTTCGCCTTCGAGAAGGAGGGAAAGCACTTTTTGCAACATAGGGCGGGGGATCATAGGGAGCACTCCACCCGGCGCACGCCTAAAAACGAGCCCTCCGCTCCGGCTCTTGAGGGGGCTCCTCGAGCGCCGCGTAAGCATGGAAGGATGAGCCCCGGGGGAACGCCCGCGGAAGAGTTTCGGGGGCCTCGTATTGGGAAACGCACTACGCGTTATGTATTTCAGGGAAAAAGCGTTGCCAAAGCTTGTAGTGATTCTCAAGATACTTGTGGTTTTTAAGGTATCCATCCCGTTCCAACAATATCCCCGATTGCTCATGGCTAAAAACACCAACCCTCCCTCGGCTCCTTTCAGCTTTGAGATCGAGCCGGAGATCCACCGCAAACTCGAGACCCTGCGCCAGCAGTTGGGCGGGCCCTCTTTGCGCATCCTGATTGAGAAAGCGCTTTCCGAACTCAAGGGCGCCGAGGCCGTGCGAGCGAAGGACCAGCGCCACCAGGTCTCGGTCCGCCTCGGCAAGGACGCCCGAGACCTCATGCGCACGATCGCAAAAAGCCGCAGCGTGAGCGCCGGTGAAGTCGTGCGCGTGGCTTTGACGAAACTATTGGAGAACCCTCCCAAGGAACTCGACGAAATCCAAACGAAAGGCGATATGGCAAGGAAGACGAAGACGAAAACGGCCGCGAAGCGTGCCTCGAAAAAGGCCGCCGCGAAGAAGACCGCAAAAAAGGCCGCCGCGAAAAAAGTGACGGCGAAGAAGGTCACGGCGAAGAAAGCGGCGGCGAAAAAGGCCGCAAAGAAGGCGGTGGTGAAAAAGGCGGCGAAGAAAGCATCCGCGAAGAAGGCATCCGTGAAAAAGGCGGCCAAGAAGGCACCCGCCAAGAAGGCACCCGCGAAGAAAGCGACGACGAAGACCCTCACGAAGAAGGCAGCGAAGAAAGCGGTGAAGAAGACTTCCGCCAAGAAGGCGGCGAAAAAGGCCGCGAAGAAAGCGGCGCCCCGCGTCGCGAAGAAGGCCACACGCAAGAAGCGCGCCGGCTGAGTCGCTCACGGTCAGTGCATTTTGTAGATTCAGGAAGGGGACGCCACAAACGGTGTCCCCTTCATTTTATATGCGGTGAAGATCTCTCCGAAACCGGGGAGGCCCGATGTCACCAGGGTTGGGGGTCTTCCGGGCGGTGGCTTTCTGTCGGCGGTGGATGGAGCGACCCCGGAACCGCTGGTGGCGAGTTCGGCGCAGCGCGGGGATTGC
>JBKHAU010000205.1:0-5330 GCA_046542725.1 Opitutales bacterium | reverse complement strand
GAGGTGCGCAGTCCGGGAACGAAGAATTGCCCCTCCGATCGCAACCGCATCCCGCTCATCGAGGCCATCTCCATGGCGGGCGACTTCAGCGAGTTTGCGCGCACTGGGCGGGTGGAGATCCGCCGCCGCAGTGAAAGTGGGGAGGAAAGTGTGCGCGTCGTCGATGCCGCCTCTCTCATCTCGGGCCGGGGTAGGGACAATCGCGATCACCGCGATTTCGAGATCCGTCCGGGGGACCTCATTTTCGTGCCGGAGCGCCTGCTCTAGGCAAACCGCGCGGGTCGCGCGACGGATCCGCCCCTAGAAGGTGTATTGGTAGGCGAGCATCGTGCGGAGGCGGTTGGAGGAATCGTTCCGACCACTGCGCAAGTCGCTCTCCAGGCTGTTCCAGGTAACTGTCGCGGTGACGGCTGAACTGGCTGTGAGGATGTAGGAGCCGCCCGCGTTGAGCTGGAGGTTCCGTGTTTCGGGATTGTCACCCCCATTCCCCGCAAACTCGAATTCGGTGAAATTGTAGCTGATGCCAGCCTGGGCGCTGAGGCGGCGCGAGAGTCGGCGGTTGACGTTCGCCGAGACCGTGTTGCGCACCGCTTCGGCCCCGTTGAGAGAGGTGTCGAAGGAGCGTCGAAGGGAAAGGGAGGCACCGGTGAGTTCGTTGATGCGCCAGTTGAGGGAGCCCTCGACGTATGGACTGGTGGTCTCCTCACCGTCGAACGAGCGCGTCTGGAGGCCCGCCCCGAGGCGCCCGCTGAGAGTCGCGAGGATCTGGCCATCGACTCCCACGCTGTAGCGTTGGTTCTCGCTGTCGCCGCGCGCGCTGTTTTCCGACTCGGTCTCGGAGTGGCTGGCCTGGGCGAAAAAGGAGAGGCGTGCGGTGCGAATGTAGCGGAGATTGGCGAGGTAGGTGAGGGTCTCGTTGCCGAAGGCGGCGTCGGTCTCGACGAGTCCCTCTTCCGGGTCGAGGCGGAAGACGCCGCCCTGCGGATCACTCTTGCTATAGCGGAGGCCGAGTCCGGCCTCGATCGCCGCAGACGCCCGATAGGTGAGCGTGCCCCCGGTGCTGTAGCGGCGGGTGGTGACGCGGCCGCGCACGTCGAGGTCGGCCGAGGAGCCTTCCTGCACGTCGAAGTCCACTTGGAAGCGAAAGCGGCGATTGCCCAGCGTTTCGCCTGAATCGATCCCCCAGTTGAGAAAGACGTCCGCGTTGTTCAGCACATCGTAATCGAGGAAGCGCTGGACGTTGCCGCTGAGGGTGGCAGAGAGGGTGGCGAAGCGAAACTCTCGCGAGAGCTCAGCACTGGCCCCACCGATAAGAATGACGTCGTCGATCTCGGGGTCGGTCTGGAGAAGGTTCGAGTCATAGGTGACGGCGGCGGAGAGCTGGGTCGTCAGGTCCATTTCCTCGAGCCATCCGCCGTACTGGGCGGCGAGGGGGGTGGTCGAGGCGGCGGTGCCAAGGCTGAGGAGAAGAACGGCACGGCGGCGGGCAGATAGAGCGAGCGAAGGCAAAACCATGTCTACCGAAACATAGCAGCGGAACCCCGACGGCAACGCCAAACTCCGCCCGGTAATGCACTTAGGAGAACCCGGTAGCGACCCGGGAGGGGCTCAGGAGGGCCCCCCGGGTGACTCGATGCCGTGGACAAAAGCGGCCGGATCGGGGGCCTTGAAGAAGGCCGTGCCGGCGACGAAGGTGTCGACCCCGGCGGCGGCGCAGCGAGGCGCGGTCTGGAGGTCGATCCCGCCGTCGACCTCGAGGCGGTAGGCGAGCCCGCGTTCCGCCCGCCAGCGCGCCAGCTGCTCCATTTTCGCAATCGTCTCGGGGATGAAGGATTGCCCGCCGAAGCCGGGCCAGACGGTCATGACGAGGACGAGGTCCACGGCCTCGAGATACGGCTCGACGGCCGCGGCGTCGGTTCCGGGATTGAGCGCAAGGCCGGTTTTCAGGCCCCGGGCGCGGATGTCCTCGAGGGTCGCGGCCACGTCGTAGTCCGGCTCGAGGTGGATCGTAATGCCGTCCGCGCCAGCTTCGGCAAAGGCTTCGATATAGTTGTCCGGCCGGCTGAGCATCAGATGCACGTCGAAGAAGAGGGCGGCGTTGCGTTTGCGCAGGGCGGCGACGGTGGCGGGGCCGAAGCTCAGGTTGGGCACAAAATGCCCGTCCATGATGTCGAGATGAAGCCACTCGATGGGGTGAGTCTCGACCTGCCGGAGGGCGGCGCCGAGTTCGGCGTGGTCCCCCGCGAGGATGGAGGGGGCGAGGCGGAAGGGGTGCGGACTGCGAAGCGAAGTCATGAGAGGAGAGGGAACAGGGCGGTGTGGTCAGAGCAGGAGCCAGCTGCCGAGCCCGAGAAAGATGAAGAAGCCGCCTGCATCGGTCACGGCGGTGAGGAGAATGCTCGAGCTCTGCGCCGGGTCGCGGTTGATCGCACGGAGAAAGAGCGGGACAAAGGCCCCGGCAAGACCGGCCACGACCATATTCAGGATCATCGCGGCGAGGACCACCCCGCTGAGGAGGAGCGGTTGCTCATCGGCGTCGGCGAGAAAGTAGACCGCACCGCCCGCCACCAGACCGACGAGGAGGCCATTGATCAAGCCGATCGCCGTCTGCTTGAGGATGACCTTGCGCCCCTCGCCGGGATGGAGCTGTCCGAGGGCGAGGCTCCGGATGGCGACCGCCAAGGCTTGTTGGCCGCTGTTGCCTCCCACGCCCGCAATGATCGGCATGAGGGCGGCCATGATGGGCAGGTGCCGGATCTCGCTCTCGAAGAGGGAGACGACGAAGGCGGCGAAGAAGGCGGTGATGAGGTTGACCACGAGCCAAGGCTGGCGCCTCCGCACGGAGTAGAGAACATCATCGTGGACGGTCTCATCGCCCCCCGCGCCGGACATGATGAGCAGGTCCTCGGTGGCCTCCTCCTGGACGACGTCGAGGATGTCGTCGTGCGTGATGATGCCGAGCAGGCGGTGTTGGGCATCGACCACCGCGATGTCCGGGAGGTTGTGCTCGGCCATGAGGAGGGCGACCGTTTCCTGGTCCATCTCGGGGGGGACGACGCCGCGGAGCTCGGTCTGCATGACATCGGCGATGCGCTGTTGCGGCTTCGCCTGGATGAGCTTGCGCAACGAAACGGTGCCGCGCAGGTGCTGTTTCTTGTCGACCACGTAGACGTAGTGGAGATCGTCGTGCTCCCCGGCGAACTCGCGGATGCGGGCGATCGCCTCGTCAATCGTCATGTTGTCGAAGGCGAGATCGACGGCCGTCGTCATGATCCCGCCGGCGGTGTCGGGCTCGTAGGCGAGGAGGGCTTCGATGCGGGCCCGGTCCTTCGCGGAAAGGATCTCCATGAGCCGCTTGCGGTCCTCTTCTTCGAGTTCCGCGATGATGTCGGCGGCGTCGTCCGGTTCGAAGGCGTCGAGGATGCGCTGGGCGCGGCTCTCGCGGATTTTGACGAGAATCTCGGCGGCCCACTCTTCGTCGGTCTCGGAAAGAATGCCGGAGACGCGTTGGACCGAGAGCTGGCGGAGGACGTCGCGCGACTGCTCGACATCGAGGCGTTCGAGAAACTGTCCCAGGGTATAGTCGGAAGTCTCCGCCAAGCGCCTCGCGGAGAGTTGTTCCAATGCCTCCCGTGGCCACTCGAGCAGTTCCTCGAGGGTGTAGTCGGTGAGCGCGGGCGCAGGGATCGTGTCGGTGGCGTTGGGGGCTGTTTCCTCGGCCATGAGTCCGGCGGGTGGGGGGTGGACGGAGAAAGGCGGTGGCAGGCCGCGAAGCCTCTCCAAGGGGAGCAGGAAGACTGTTCGACGCAATCCTGAATGCGGGCGCGCGGGCGCGTCTCAGAACTCGGCCGAATATTCGTGGACGCGCTCGGCCGGCACCTGGTGGAGCGTGCGGTGGGGAAAGCAAAACGCGGTGAGGGCGCCACCGTAGACACAACCGGTGTCGAGCCCGATGGAACCGGTGCGGCGGTAGACCTCGCGGCGCGGGGTGTGCCCGTAGAGGACGAACTCAGGACCTTCCCAGAAGTCGGCCCACGGTCGGCCGCGGGGCGCTTCCGAGCGCTTGCGCGGTTCCCCGTTCGAGTCGATCACCTGCACCTGCGTAACGATTTCCTCGGGCTGGCGGCGCCAATGCTGCGCCCGCGGAGCGAAGCCTCCATGCACCGCCACGGCAGAGAACTCGGGCAACTCGATGAGCAGCGGCATGGTTTCGAGATAGGCCCAGTCGGCTGCGGTGAGCTGCTTGACGGTCGCGAGATCCTTGCCCTTGAGCGCGGAGGCCGCTCCCGTGCGGCGGTAGCGCAGAAGGCGCACTTCGTGGTTGCCCCTGACGCAGCGAGCCCGGCGTTCGCGCGCCAGGCGCACGACCGCGGCGGAGTCCGGACCCTTGTTCACGAGGTCACCGAGGAAGAGAAGGTCGTCCTGCTCGTCCACGCGCAGTTTCCCAAGGAGTTGCTCGAGTTCTGCGATGCACCCATGCACATCGCCGATGATGACGGTTCGGCCGGCCATGATTTTCCCATTGCCCCGGATTGGGCGAGGAGGCGCTAATGTCCGGACCTCGCTCCCCCGCGCAAACGCAAAATGGAACTCTCCCTCAGACGTGTGGCCAAGACCTCTTCCCTTTCGGGGGAGCCCTTCGCGGTGGGCGATACGGTCGAGAGCTTTCTCTTTCGCGGGGCACAGGGTGAACTCGAGCGGGCCGATCTGCGGCCTTCGGAAGTGCCTGCGTGGCCCATGCCGGAGGGGCTCCTTTGCCGCTGGCGCCACCGCGTGCGGGAGCGGGATGATGCGGAGGGCGACGCCCGCCGGCGCAGCCTCGCGACGGCCGAGGAACTCTTTCTCGCGCTTCTTGAGGCAGGAGGAGAGAAGCCCGCAGAGGGAGCGGACGAAGCTGCGGAGGTGGGCAACGAAGAGGCTGTCGGGGAATCCGCGCGTCCACCGCGGGAGCGCCTCATTTTTCTCAACCTGCTCGCTCTCATGCTTGAGCGCCGCCGGGTCCTCAAGCCCATCGGTCGTCGGCCGGGGCTCTATCGCTACATGCCGGAAAAGCGGGAGTTGCGGGTGCCGCTGGTCGAGCTCGATCCGGCTGAGGTCGTGCCGTTCATCGAGGAGCTGGACGCCCTTCTCTGACCGCCGGCCGTGACCGCCCGTGGCGGGGACTCAGACCGTGGGGTGCGACTCGGCCTTCTTCTCTTCCGCCGGCTTCGCTTCACTCTTCGCAGGGGGCGACTTCTTCGGGTCGGGCTTGTTCGGGTCGACCGAATCCATCGCCTCACGGAAGTCGTCCTGCACCTCCTGCGTGGCGTTCTTGAACTCCTTCATCGACT
>JBKHAU010000204.1:0-5368 GCA_046542725.1 Opitutales bacterium | reverse complement strand
CATCCCTAACACCCAGATGGGCTTCTACATGGGGGTTTTCAATTTCTTCATCGTTCTCCCTCAGATCGTCGCCTCTGCCCTCCTGGGCCTCGTCGTGCGCCACTTCACCGGCGGCGAAAGCCTGCCTGTCCTCCTCCTCGGTGGCGCGGCCCTTCTGCTCGCCGCCCTCACCCTCCAGCGCGTGCGGGATCCCGGCGATCCCGGCGTGATCGAGGGTCCTTCGGCCGATCACGGCGGGCTTTCCGTCACCTGAACCCATTTGTGTCATCCTTGATCCAATCCTTCCCATGAAATCCTTCCTCCGCCTCCCCTTCCTCGCCCTCTGTGCCACCCTTCCGCTCGGCGCCGCCCCCGTCGCCAGCGAGCTTCTCTGGACCGAGTCCTCGACCGAGCTGCCCGCCTGGATGCGCAACCAGACGATCTACGAAGTGAACGTGCGCCAATATTCCGAAGCGGGCACCTTCGCCGCCGTCGAGGCCGACCTCGACCGCCTCGAAAAGCTCGGCGTCGGCACGCTCTGGCTCATGCCCATCCATCCCATCGGCGAGGTCAACCGCAAGGGCTCGCTCGGCAGCTACTACTCGATCACCGACTACAAGGCGGTGAATCCGGAATTTGGGACAAAGTCGGATTTCCGCTCCCTCGTCGACGCCGCCCACGCCCGCGGCATGCGGATCATCCTCGACTGGGTGGGCAACCACACGGCCTGGGACCACCCTCTCACGGAAACCCATCCCGAGTTCTTCATGACCGATGCGGAGGGCAACTTCATCCCGCCCCTCGGCTTCGATTGGACCGACGTCATCCAGATCGACTACGAGAACCCCGAGGTGCTCGCCTACCATATCGAGGTGATGCGCTATTGGGTGGAGGAGTTCGGCGTCGATGGCTACCGCTGCGACTATGCGACGGGCATTCCCACCGATTTCTGGAACGAGCTGAACGCCGCCCTCCTCAAAACCGACCCGGATCTCTTTCTCCTCGCCGAGGCGGAGGTTCCGAGCCACCAGCTCGAAGCCTTTCATGCCTCCTACGGCTGGGCCATGATGCACGCCTTCAACGCCATCGCGCAGGGTCAGGAGAGTGCCTCGCATCTCGATGACGTCCTCGCCCAGACCGGGCTCCAGTTCCCCCGAGGCTCGGATTTCCTCTATCTCACCTCGAACCACGACGAGAATACCTGGCTCGGCACCGTCTTCGAGCGCCTGGGCGGCGGAGTCGAGGTCTTCGCCGTCGTCTCCTTCACCCTCGACGGCATCCCGATGATCTACAACGGGCAGGAAGCCGGTCTCGACAAGCGCATCGAATTCTTCGAGCGCGACCCCATCGAGTGGCGGGAGCACCCGCTCTTCGCCTTCTACCAGACCCTCGTGGCGCTCAAGCGCGACCATTCCGCCCTCGCCACCGGGGCCCGTTTTGAGCGCGTGCGCTCGACCGAGAACGACCATATCTATGCCTTCCTCCGCGGAGAGGCCGGCGCCGAACAGATCCTCGTCGTGACCAACCTCACCGCTACGGACACCGAGTTTGGCCTCGGCCATGAGGAACTCGCGGGCGTCTGGCAGGATGCGTTCACGGGCGAGACCCTCGAACTCGAGAAAAGCTGGATGACCGAGCTGCGCAGCTGGGACTACCGCGTCCTCGTGCGCCAGCCCTGAGTGGAGAACAGCCCATGCGCGCGCTCCTCCCCCTTGCCCTCCTCGCCCTTGCTCCCCTCGCGTCCGCCTCGCTCGAGCGGGTCGAACCGCCCCATTGGTGGGTGGGCTTCGAACGCGAGGAACTGCAGATCCTCCTTTACGGCGAAGACCTGCACGGGCTCGTCCCGTCGCTCGACCATCCGGGCGTGACCCTCGACCGTATCGTCTTCACGCCCAACCCGCGCTACGCCTTCCTCTATCTCGAGATCGCGCCCGAGGCCGCACCCGGCATGGTCGAGATCCGACTGGAGGACACCGCGGGGGGGGCGTCACAGGTTGTTCGCTACGAGCTGCGCGCACGGGAGCGAAATCCCGCCACGCTCCGTGGCTTCGGCCCGGAGGACGTGCTCTACCTCATCACGCCCGATCGTTTCGCGAACGGCGACCCCTCCAACGACACCGTCGAGGGACTCGGCGACCCGCCGGCCCGCGAGGACCCCTACGGGCGCCACGGCGGCGATCTCGCGGGCATCGCACAGCACCTCGACTATTTCGAGGAGATGGGCTTCACCGCCCTCTGCTCAAACGAGGAGTATCGCGACCTCATCACCGCCGCCGGCGAGCGCGGGATCAAGGTGATCATGGACATGATCGTGAACCACAGCGGCTCCGAGCACTGGTTTGCAAAAGACCCGCCGACCGACAATTGGCTCAACTTCGACGGCGAGTATGTGAACACCAACCACAGCCGTACCACCGTGCAGGACCCCCACGCCTCGGCCTACGACCAGCGACGCTTCGCCGACGGTTGGTTTGTCGAGACGATGCCCGACCTCAACCAGCGGCAGCCTCTCCTCGGCGACTACCTCATCCAGAACACCCTCTGGTGGATCGAGGAGAGCGGCATCGCGGGCATCCGCATGGACACCTATCCGTATCCGGATCCCCACTTCATGGCCGACTGGACCTGCGCCGTCATGCGCGAGTATCCGCATTTCAACATCGTCGGTGAGGAGTGGTCGGTGAACCCCGCCATCGTCGCCTATTGGCAGGCCGGCAAGGACAACCACGACGGCTACACCTCCTGCCTCCCCAGTCTGATGGACTTCCCTCTTCAGGACGCCCTCGCCCGCGCCCTCACCGGCGACGAGTCGGTCTGGGATGACGGCTGGACAATCCTCTACGAACGGCTCGCGAGCGACTTCCTCTACGCCGCTCCGGAGGACCTCGTCGTCTTTCCCGACAACCACGACATGGACCGCTTCTTCACCCAGGTGGACGAGGACCTCGACCTCTTTCGCCTCGGGCTGGCCTACATCCTGACGACGCGTGGCGTCCCACAGATCTACTACGGGACCGAAGTCATCATGGAGAACAGCGCCGCTCCCGGCGACCACGGCACGATCCGCACCGACTTTCCCGGCGGGTGGTCCGGCGACACGGTCAATGCCTTCTCCGGCGAAGGCCTCTCCGCCGACCAGCGGGCCGCCCAATCCTTTCTCCGCGACCTTCTGCGCTGGCGTCGCGACGAGCCCGTCGTGCATCACGGCCGTCTGGTCCACTTCACCCCGGAAGACGGCATCTACGTCTATTTCCGCCTTCACGATGACGAGGCCGTGATGGTTGTCCTGAACAAGAACCCGTCGCCCACCACTCTGCCTCTGGCGCGCTTCAGCGAGTGCATCGAGGGTCGCACGGCCGCGACCAATGCACTCACCGGCGACGAGGTCGACCTCACTGACGCGATGCTGACGATCCCCCCGCGCGCCCCCCTGATCCTGAAGCTTCGGTAGGGCGCGGCCTCCGGACGCGCCGGGCCGGGCATCGGTGCCGCTCGCCTCCGCCGCTCGGCGGCGGGTCGGGACGCCCCGCCCTACCGGGCGCGCGACTGTTTCGGGAGGTCGGGCGCGCATGCCTCCGATGCGCCTCTCATCGCCACCCCAACACCGGCTCACCGTGGGTGTAGTCTTCGCGGTCGAAGTAGATCGTCTTCGGTGCGTGCTCCTGTTCCTGGCGCTTCTTTGTGAGGTTGTCGCGGTAGCTCTGGGGCGACTCCCCGGTGTGGCGGCGAAAGACGCGGGCAAAGTAGGCGGCGTCTTGGAAGCCGCTCGACCAAGCGATTTCGGAGATGTAGAGATTTGTCGTCTCGAGCGCGAGCATGGCGCCTTCGACGCGCATGCGCTGGATGTAGCGGATCAGCTTTTCGCCCGTCGTCTGGTGAAAAAGGTGGGAGAGGTAGTCGGCCGAGCAGTTCAGCTCCTGGGCGAGGTTCTTGACGTTGAGTTCGGGGTTGGCGACCTGCTCACGCACCAGCCACTTGGTCTGAAACACCTTGCCGACCTCGCGGTTGATGCGATCCCCGCCCGACTCGACGACATGTTGGAACATTCCGGTGAGGGCGAGGAAGAGCCCGCGCACGATCTGGGCATGCTGCGTCGTGGTCTGGTGAAAGGCCGCCACGAGGTGGTTCGTCAGTTCGACGATGAAGTCGATATTGGGCAGGTCGAAAAACTCGATCGCCTCGATCCCCGGCCGCCCCGGATCGGTCTCATGGGCGAAGTGGACGCTCAGGGTGTTGCTGTAGAAGCCGATCACGAGGTTGCGAAAACGCCCCTCCGCGTCCGCCTCGATGTGCTCGGCATGGGGAATCCCCGCCGGCATGACGCAGACCTCCCCCGGCTTCACCACACACTTTTCCCGCGGCGTCTGGAAGATGGTCATGCCCTGGGTCTGGATGAACACCTCGGGCTTGTAGTGAAAATGCATTTCACGGTGCTTTTGCAGCTTGCCGGCTTCGTGCGGCACACGGAGCTGGAGGGTCCGCCGTTCCGCCTGCTGGATGACGCGCGCAAGGATCTCGTGCATCTCGGCACGGTCCTGTAACTGCGCGGGCACCCGGCGGGAGGGGCGCCCGAGGTTTTCTCGCCAACGGGTGGTCATGGGGCGGGTTCCAAAGTTCGAGTTTTGCGGAGGAAGGGAACTGAACGGGGTCACGCAACGCTAAGCGCCTTCGCCGCTCCGGCAAGCGCAAGGCAACGACCTCGCCAGGGTGAGGAACGACGGGCTACTCCGCCGTCGCGCGCTGCTCGATCTCCACGACCTCGATGATCTCGCCATACATGTGAATGCTGAGCGCATCCTCCTTTCGCCGAGCCACCACCCGCACCGGAAGCCCGTCCTCGCGAAACGCCTCCGGCAGTTCAACCGGATCGTAAGCCTGTCCATCCGCGCCATGGATCGCATAGAAGCCCCCTTCGAGCTCCTTGCGCACGACCACGCCCTCGATCTCGAAGGTCTGCTCCTCGGCCGGCATCGTCTTCGAAGGCGGGGGCTCGCCGGGCGCGGCGCGTTCCGGAGCCTCGCCTTCGCTTCGATCGGCGGACTCGTTGCAACCTGTCAGGTTGAGCGCAAGGCCCGCCAGGATGAGTAAAAGTGCGAAATATCTCATCCCCCCTTGATGGCAAAGAAGCGGCGAAAGCTCAAGCCGTTGGCGAGCCCGCGACGAGATCCGTCCGCCTGCCCCTACTTGCGCTCGAGCAATGCTCCACGCGCCGACGCACTCGGGGCCGGCGTCATCCCGGACGGGCGCTCCAACCTGCTCCGGATTTCCCGCGGGGGCTCCGGGCGGTCCCGCCGGGCGAGGCTGAGGAGCACCTGCTCGGGCGTGAGCGGACTGCGGAACTCACCCGGTGGCGCTCCTCCACGATAGGCGCCGATGGCGTCGCGAAGAG